>PBOZ01000041.1 GCA_002724555.1 Rickettsiales bacterium | reverse complement strand
GCAACTACGCCCTTTTAGCTATGGCCCTCAACACACTTGGCGTCGAAGTCGACGACGGTGTTTAAACATGACCTTTGAATTTTTATATCTCAGGCGTTTCTGTTTGCCACCAGCATAATCGCGTTATGTCCGGATGGAGCAGACTCGCTCGACCATAGCAGCAATCTATTTGCAATAGATTCTCGCCCGCAAATAAAAAATCTACCGCCATCTCAAAGTCCTACCACCGTCGGTTCGGGTTCCCTTTAATCGTTCAAGGAGAGAGGTTTAGGCGGAACGACGGTCAATCTGGTTTTGTTCCCGTGGTATTAATGCGGTAAAGGGTGCGGAACTTATCTGGCGGCAAAACGTCCGTGGTCGCCTTGTGCATCAGGGTGCGGTTATCCCAGATCAACAAGTCACCAACTCGCCATTTATGGCGAAAGTGAAATCGAGGATTATCCGTATGTATAAAGAGCTCATCGATCAGTGATCGGCTCGCATCCGGCGCCATATTGAGGATATCCTTGATCCCGGTACTAACCGCATTAGAAATAAAGAGGCCTTTGCGCCCAGTTTCTGGATGAGTTCGCACCAGCGGATGTGTAACTTCAGGCGTCTTTTCACGTTCCGTCTCGTTCAAAAGGTTCCACCGCGCCTCGGCGTGTTCTCTGTTGCGAGACCAACGATACTGCTGGCGCACCCTCAATCCTTCCAGCTGCATTTGTTTCTCCGGTGTTAACGCATCGTAAGCGGCGGCGAGGTCCGCAAAAATCGTATCGCCGCCTTCCTCAGGAATCTCCAAGGCGTAAAGCATTGTCGCATTGGCTGGCACTGGCTTATAGGAGTAATCCGAATGCCAGCTGGAGCCGGCATCACGTATCCCTTTCGGCCGACCCATCTCGGTTCGGTTCGAAAGGACGGTGATCCCTTTGAATTCATGATGATGATACATTGAGACGGTATGTGGCTCGACCGGGCCAAACCGCTGGCCCAAGGCATAAAACTGAGCCGCATTCAGGGACTGACAGTGAAATAACAAAACCTGGTGTTCGAGATACATGTCATAGAGAACTTTCCAAGTTGCATCATCGAAGCCTCTCGAAATATCGAGACCTTCGACTTCAGCGAAAAACGTTTTCCCGATGCGCCGAACTTTCATGGAATCACCTCCAGCCTTACTGCGGCAGATGCTTGCCGCGCTCGTTGTTCCCTTTAATATGTTCTCAAAAGGAGCTCCACAAATGCCTTTCGATTTCGATCCCTATGATAAAGCTGTGATCGAAGATCCTTACCCGGCATACAAATATTTGCAAGATAATGAGCCGGTTCACTACAGTAATGCGCTACGATCATGGATATTGACCCGGTACGAAGATGTTCGGCCAAGCCTGAATGACCCGCGTTTATCGGCCGACCGGATCACGCCTTATCTTGAGCGCATTTCGCCAAGTGAACGTCTGAAAGTACAGACCGTCGGACCGATGCTGCAAAGATGGTCTGTCTTTATGGATCCTCCGGACCACACAAGAATGCGAAAGCTGCTTAATCACGGCTTCACCTCGACCGCGCTAATCAATTTCCGCCCACGGGTCCAGGCGATCGTCGAGCGAATGATAGATCAATTAATAGCAAAGGGTGCAAATGGTGAAGAGATTGATTTTATTAATTCCTTCGCCTACCACCTGCCGGCAACGGTGATCGCGGAAATGCTTGGCGTGCCCGAATCGGATGTCGAGCAATTTAGAGCATGGTCGGAGGATTTGGCCACTTTCGTGGGCAGCGCTACAGACACTCCGAACAAAGTCCGGCTCGCAGAGGCCAGTGCCATCGCGTTGACTGACTATTTCGCCACGACCATCGAGATGCGCCGTACCCATCCCCCGGCTGCGAAAGACGTTACCGTGATTGACCACATGATGGCGGCAGAAGAAGACGGGGATACGCTGTCACTTGCGGAACTGATATCGAACGCTGTCCTGTTACTATTTGCCGGACACGAAACAACGACTAACCTGCTCGGAAACGGACTTATCGCCCTTTTGCGCAATCCGGAGCAATTGCGTCTCTTTACGGAGCAGCCGGACTTGGCGGAGAATGCGGTCGAAGAAATTCTGCGCTACGACGGGCCGGTCGGTTCCCTAGCGCGGAGTGTATTGGAAGACATGGAGATCGGCGGCAGAAAACTCCAGCGTGGCCAGCGGGTCTACTGTATGTTAAATGCAGCGAACCGCGACCCGCGGCAATTCAACAACCCAGATTGCCTCGACATCACCCGTGAAAACAACCGCCACATCGCTTTTGGTTACGGAATTCATTTTTGCGTTGGGGCCCCACTCGCGCGGATGGAAAGCCGCTTCGCACTAGCCGCGATGATGAAACGGATGCGTGCCATCGAATTAGGAAATAGCCCACCCATTTGGCGGGATTCTCTCGTTCTCCGCGGTCTCTCCAGCCTAATGATCCGATTTAAGGCAGCCTAGATCGACGGAAGCTCCATCACTGCTTGATGGAGTTTCTCGATATGTTGCCGCTTCTCAAGCCCGCCACCCAGCGTGCGAAGACAAAGGTGCGTCAAACCAATCTCGCGCCAGCCGGCAACTCGAGCCTTCCACTCGGCTTCGCGTGGACCAACGACCGCGACACCGGCCTCTACCCCAAGACTGTTTGGATCTCGGCCCGCCGCCTCCGCTTCTCGGCGAATATCATCGCGAAGGCTAGGAAACTCCTCTGGCGAGCAAAGGTTAAACCAGCCATCGGCCTGCCGCCCAATGCGCCGGCGAATACGCTGGATGGGGAGACCTGCCGCCCCGATCCACATCGGGATCGGTTGTTGGATTGGTAGTGGGTTAATACCGGCACCCGAAAGGCTGTCGTACTCACCTTCGAAATCCACCGTCTCTTCCGTCCACAATCGTCTGAGAAGGTCTATCTGCTCCTCGCATCGTTGGCCTCGTGTGTGGAAGTCGGCCCCAAGAGCCGTGTATTCTTCCAGGTTCTTACCGACACCAATACCAAGGCGCAGGCGGCCACCGGAGAGATTATCAAGCGTCGCGGCTTGTTTCGCCACCAAGACTGTTGGGCGAGCCGGCAACATTATGACGGACGGTACAAGCTCTATCTCGCTTGTAACCGCCGCGATGTAGGTCATTATGGTCATTGATTCATGCAACGGCCCACTGCCGCTCCTATAGACCTGTTCAGGTACCCGCAAGTGCGTAAGGCCCAACTGTTCTGCCGCCTGAGCAAACTCAACAATCAGATCGATATCGTCACCAAGTTCGCGCACGGGCAGCGAAACGCCAATCTTCATTCTCCACTCCTTTATAATTCAAGGGCACCATCGTACCGGCGAGGACGGGGTGCCGTATTTTTACCTGCCAACATCTCCGCTGCAGTCCAACCGACCTGTCCATGACGCCCGTTGCCGTAGCGGATCAGTGACTGGTCGACGAACGCTCGAATATCGCCGGGAAAATCCAGCCAAATACGCATCAGGACGCGCTTTAAGGTTTCATCTTCCACCACCGCATGAGCGGCTCGCCCGTGCAGGACCGTGTAATTATTGCAGAACTGAATATCACCCTTGCTGAACGGGAATTCGAGACATATTTCAGCAGCGATTTCATCTAATAGATCAAAGGTCGCATTCTCTTCCGTGGTTAATGAATTACCACTGCGTTCGGCTGCATTGTTGATCCAGTTGCGATTGTATTGACATGAAATGACGCCGTCTTTTTCACTGAACAAAGGAACTTTATAACCGGTGGTTGGTGTTTCGTGCGGAGCATGTTCATCCATTCGGTCCCACTCAAAGCCTTCGTAAAGCCGGGGTAAGACCGACGCATCCCGCCTGAGAACTTCATTGTAAACTGCCGTTGAGCTAGCGACCCGGCTCGGTGGATCGTCGGGCGCCTGTTGAACACACAGCAGCGAGACCACGTCCGTAAGGTCGATATGCAATTTTGATTCGCGGGGAAACCCAACACCACGTCGTCCTTGGCTCGGGCGAAGTTTTCCATCAGTGACGTAATGAATAAAAGTGGCATCTCCGTTTTGCGTCAGACCTTTGCCGAGATGACTACAGAACCCCCAGTACATCCGCTCGATTTCATCGTACCTATATCCATCGACCGGAAAGCCACGCACCAGGGCAAAGCCACGACCATCGCCAAGATCACGAGAAAGCCGGCGTAATCGTGCGCTAAGACCAGGTAGTGGAAAATTCTCTTTCGTGATACGTTCTAATTGTATACCGGCAACGCCCTGGAGCGCCGATGCCAAAGCATTGCAATCGGCATCGTTCAAGTGATATTCCCAAGAATGTTCTTGCTTTAATTGTTCGCCGGTCCAAACACTCGCGCCACGTATGGGCCTCATCCGAATACCGGTCATCACCTTCTCCCTTAATTACTACCAAACAATATAGGGCTTTTTTCTTTTCCGTGACATGATGCATGTCACGCCTATCTCTTTTTACAAAAGAGGGAAACACATGGCAGAAGACAGACTACTCTTCGAGCTTTCGGATGGAATTGCAATTCTTACGCTCAATCGACCCGAAGTGATGAACGCGTTTGAGGATGGCATGCGGGAAGCTTTGTTCGGACGCCTCGAAGAATGTGAGGGCAATCGTGATGTCCGTTGTATCGTTATTACCGGGGCAGGCTCCGCGTTCTCGGCCGGCGGCGATATCGCCAGCATGGCTAAGCTGCAAGAAAATAACAACCTGTCGATCGTAGAGGCACGAATGAATATTGCCGGTCAGGTAATCCAACAAATCCGCCGCATGCCGCAACCAGTGCTGGCAGCGATAAACGGCCCAGCAGCTGGAGGCGGAATGAACTTGGCACTAGCTTGCGACATGCGGATTGCCAGCGACAAAGCGGTTTTTGCCGAAAGTTTCGTGAAGATCGGTCTGATACCCGATTGGGGCGGCTTGGATTTTCTCAGCAAGCTCGTCGGCACGGCAAAAGCCATGGAATTGATGATGCTAGGCGATCGGATCGATACTGCGGAAGCACACCGCCTTGGCCTGGTCAACCAGATGGTGACACACGACTCGTTTTGGGACGCGGTTAAGAAACTCGCACGCCGTCTCGCCAATGGGCCACCTGAGACCCTTGCCGCCATCAAGGAAGGCGTCTATCGAAGCATTGAAAGCACTCTGCCGGAGACATTGTCGTACGAGTATAAGACGCAGCGCCAGCTATTCTTGAGTGACGATGCGCGTGAAGGTATGAGAGCATTTCTTGAAAAACGGCCAGCTACCTTCGGTAAGTTAGATGATTAATTTACTCGGCGGCTTCCGCCGCGGCAGTGCCCAGCTCATCCGTCTCGATCGTCACACGGTTCATTAACCGTCTTTCCGGCCAATAATCAGCGCAGGCGTAATGACTCGTCGAACGGTTATCCCAAAGAGCGACCGAATTTGGACGCCAGTGAAAGCGACATTGAAAATCCGGCCGGGCGCAATGCCGATTTAACATATTCAGCAAACCCCGACTTTCATCCTCACCTACACCGAGAATACTCGCCGTGAAACTTTCCGAAATGTACAGGCTCTTCCTCTTCGTAACCGGGTGAACTTTAATCACAGGATGCGTGATCGGAGGATTGGCAGCACGAGAAGCCTCCATGCGTTTCCAATTGTCACCATCCCAACTACGAAACTTCTTCGGGCTACCGTGCAGTTTCATGAAGTCATGCATGGCATACTTGTCCTCAAGATAAGCCTTCATATCATCAGACAGTGCATCGTAGGCGGCGCCCAGACCCACAAAGATCGTATCCCCACCCGTCTCGGGCACTTCTACAGCACGCAAAATCGAGGCGAACTCTGGCTCTGCCCTGAAAATACCATCCGAATGATAATGGTTTACGTTTGGTGGCCGCTCGTGGTCATTGATCAAAACGTGCATTTCCGGCACGCCTTCCTCCACGAGAAATGCAGAGCGTTTTGCAATTCGCAACCTGCCAAACTTAGCTGCAAAGTCGCGTTGCTGCGCTGGCGTAATATCCTGATCCCGAAAAAAAACAACGCCATGCGCCATCAAGGCGGCATGGATTTCACGCAGTGTATCATCATCGACACCGGCGGCTATATTAACACCACCAAGCTCCGCTCCGACGGCGGGTGTCACAAGATTGACTGAAATGCGTTCGTAATGCGTCATGAGGATAATATGTAGACCAAAGCCAACACTGCCAAGTCAATCAAACAACACAATACACCCCCGAAAGCGCACCGCGTATTTCGATTGCCGCGCAAAAATGAAAACAAAATTCAATGCGGAGGCGCTGCAGAAGCGTCTGATCGAGATTGTGTTCGGACTGCGCCAAAAATTCCGGCCGCTTCGTCGCATCGCTCCGCGTTCAGGCTTATCCCGCGTAGACCTGGAAGAGAATACCGGACAGCATTCCGCCTGTCAGCGACAAGGCGATGTAACATAGAAAAAGGGGCTTGCGGACTAATGCGTACACCGCGATTGCAGCCGGGATACTTGTCACGCCACCAGCGATCAGGAAAGCCATTCCCGCGCCGGGCGCAGTGCCAAGTTCTATCAATCCGGCAACAAGCGGCAGGGCGGCATAACCATTCAAATAAGCCGGTATGCCCACGATCGTGGCAAGCGGGATAGCCCACGCATTGCCCTGCCCAAGAACGGCTGCGATCTGGTCGGCCGAGATGTAGACAATCATCAGACTTTCCAACAGGAACGCGAGGGTCAACCATTTTAGTAAAAACTGGGCCGTCGCACCTGATTCCCGGTAAAACTTCTGGCGGCGGTCCCCTTCTTTCCAGAATTTCCAAATGACCTCCGCGTTTGGGTCAATCGTCGGCGCGCCGCAACCGCCGCAGCCACCAGCATCTTCACGTAGAGACGATGCAAACACACCGCGCATCATTAGAGCCGCAGTTGTAAAACCGCCTATTATGCCAATCCCGATAGCCGCCATCGTCTTGGCGACAGCGAAATCAACACCAAGGGTTCCTACGGTCAACACAAACATTGTTGGGTCCATAAGGGGCGAGGCGAGCCAGAACGCCATGACGGCCGGCACTGGAACGCCCATCGCGAGCAAGGCCGCAATCAAAGGAATAACGCCGCAAGAACAGAACGGCGACAACCCGCCGAACAAGGCAGCAAAAACGATCATTCCCGACAAATGCCCATGAAACGCTTTCGCAATTAGTTTGTCCGCACCGGTCGAACGAGCATACGCCGCAGCCATAATAGCAACCGCCAGGAACGGTGCCATGCCTGAGAAAGCCTTTGCGACAAAATCCAAACTCGCTTCCGCCTGCAGAGGTAGGAAAATCGCCAACCCCAAAAAGATGGCGACAACGACCAACCAAGCTTTTTCAATTCTTCGGCCAACACCGGCCGCGTTTTTAAGGTGGATCGCAATATCCGACATTGTTCTTCTCCATCTGCGCTAAGCGGCGCTCTGCCAATCGTCTTGTTCCAAAATAACTCTGGCAGAACATTCCTCGATGAGGAAACTGATTAATGGCGGCATCTCGAAAAAATCAAAACCATAATGAATCTCTCTGGCCCGCCGATAATGACTTACCAACCAAACGCGGGTCAACAGGTTGGATAAGGCGGACGCAGGCACACCGAGGGAACGTTTAATATCATTAACAATTAAGACCTTTCCACACCGCCTTCACCAGACCCCGATACATTGAGAGGCGCATGCCCGCAGTTTCCTCGCCTATCAGCATTATAAAACGTGTCCGATCCTTATAAACTAACACATTCTCGCTAATATCGAAATGATCCCATCTGACAGATCCATCAGCGAATATTTAAGCGAATTCCGCTAATCGACTACTTCAAGGTCGAGCAATGGTGCATGTTGTTGGGCACCGTAGATATCTGTATCGCCTGGCGAGCCAGATGGAATTTTGCGCGGCAACGTAACCTTAATCGCATAGGCTACGTCAAAAGGGATGACCGCAACTTCATTGTCCGTTACCCCATAAAGCGGCGCTAAGTTCCGTGGCGCAAGGACCCCACTGTCTCGGACCTTTTCATAGGTCTCTGCATCCTCGAACATCACATCGAGAGTAAATTGCAATGCCCCTGCATTTTTCGAGCGGATGACCTTTGCCATCTCTCTCAATTTTGCCATCAGAGTGCCTCCATCTCCATGCGCACCGCTTCCAACGGATGGTCGCATTCCATCACATGCCAGACGCTAAATTCGTAGACCGGCCCTACCGGCATGTCTGACGGCGAGAAAGGAATCGCCATATTGCCGGAAATGCACATTCGACCCTCGAAATCCCCGTGTAAGAGAATGTAACGCATCTTGGCGCAAACAGCTTTGGATATTTCCTCCGTATCACCGATAACATCGACCAACAGCCCCAGCTCATGCGCGGCAGTCTCCTGAACCGGCTCGATAGCGCCCATCGTCGCATTCTTTCCGTAAACGTGAACGCTGATGCGAAAAGTTGCCGGATCAATGTTAAGCTGGCCGACTTCAAATGTCGCCCGTGCCTTGCAATCGTCGACGTACTTATCAATTTGTCCGATGAGGATCGGGTCGCGGGTTCCGGCCATCGAAACCGTGCGATAACCAAGCGATTTTACCCCTTCCAGTTTCACCGTATAGCGGTTGGCCGGCTCAAAACGGCTGCCCGTTACCTTTACAGTCCGGTCATCGAGTTGAGCAAAATCGGCATGCGTAGTATCGACAAGGCCGGTGGGCTCCTTGAGATGATAAGGACTTGGGTTTTCATAAAGAGTATGAGCTGCAACCCGGGTGCGAGTTACACGCTTTTCCGGATGTCCCGGCTCGACAGTGAAATGATCGTCATATAGCGTACCGATTACGCCGTCGCCGCCCAGACGAGGCTCAGCCACCTGAGCGCCACATTCAATGATTTTGCCAAGATGCCAGGCAAGGCCTGCATCAGCCCCTCGCATCAAAGGGATCGCCGCATAAATCGCCGCATCACTGGCACGGCCTGCAATGACCACATCAGCCCCATCCTCAAGAGCTTTCTGAAACGGTTCCGGCCCCATCATTGCCACCACACGATGCGAATTCTCAATCTGGTCCTCGGTAAGGTCGCCGATCGGCCCAAGTGGCGCAATCTTCCCGGCTCTTGCTTTCGCCTTGAGTGTATCCTTCGATTGCTCACTGCGGATCACTGCAACTTTTGGATGAAGGTTCTTTTCGGCCGCAATCTCGCGCACTATCTCCATCAACCAGTCCACATGCGGATCACCGCCGCCACCGCCTGCAGAGCCAATAAAAACGGGCACGCCCTTCTTAGCCCCGCCTTCCATCATTAGCGACAGGTCGCGCTTCGCCGCCGGGCGTGACACGAATGCCGTTCCCGCACCTAGATAATAAGGCCCTGGGTCCATCGAACCCGCATCGGCGGCAATAAGATCGAGATCCATCGCAAGTGCGCATTGAATTGACTCTTCAGCATAGCCGTAACCAAGCATCCCAGTCGCCGCAAACATTCGTATTGGTCTCATGTTTTATCTCCCGCACAGCGTGCCCTTACGTTGCCATTTAGAGTCTTAGTTACGCCGGTTTTTTCCCCAGTCCACGTCTTATTGATGGGTCAAGGTAGTTACTTCTTTTGAGTCGTGGAATTTTTCAGCCCTACAAGTGACCTTGACCGGCAACTATTCTACCAACGGCCTCTTTAGCGGTCCCATATCCAAATTCTATTTGAAAGTGAGAAGGTCCCCTCAATTTGCAAAACAATATAATCAAAGCTTTGACCGATCACTCACAATGAACCATCTACAATCCCAAGCGAATGGCGCGCGGGCAATAAATTATGCGTACAACCAGGAGTTAATAACTCCTCACCACTCGGTCGCATGCTCACAACACGGAGGGGCATTGCAAATGGCACGATTATCCCTTTTTAACAGCCCTCTTGTGTTTGGCTTTGAAGAATTTTAGCGCCGCATCAACCGCATTACAAAGATGGAAACCGATGGGTATCCGCCGTACAACATTGAAAAAACTGGAAAATCAGCTGAGAATAACGTTGTTAGTTGCTGGTTACAACGCAAATGAACTACACATCCATTTGGAAGACAATCAGTTGGTCATTGGCGGCACTCAAGATGATGTTGAATAACTGCGCGACTTCCTGCATCGCGGTATCGCAGCAAGACAATTCCAGCGCAGCTTCATCCTCGCAGAAGGCATCGAAATTCTCGAAGTCTACCTTAATTGCAGCCTACTGCACATCGATCTCGAAAAGCCCCCACCGGAGACGCAGATATGAACCTTCCCGTTTAAAACTGGTCCATGAGGACAAAATAAGTAGACAAACAAATGTCCAATCAGGACATCCCTTTATTATCGGAAGACGACTTTGCGCGTCTTGGTGCAGAAAAATTGCGTATACCCGGCAATTCATGCACGGCAATAAAAAGCACTTTCTGCTAGTTGCAGGTGATGGATGAAAACTCGGAGAAGCCTCGGATGACGAGACCAATATCACAGCCGCGCTCGAAAAAGACTTCGAGCCTGTCAGCGTGCACTGATTTTAGGATTATCCAGAGTTAGGCGGCGGCTTCAGAAGTCGTCTCGATTAAGAAGGCGTAGAGTGCATCGGGATTTTTCGAGCCTCGCAGCTTCTCGCAAATGCGTCTGTCCCGCATCAGGCGTGAAACGCGCGCCAATGCCTTTAAGTGGTCAGCACCGGAGCATTCAGGCGCCAACAGCAAAAATATTAGATCAACCGGTTGCTCGTCGATCGCTTCAAATTCTATCGGCTTTTCAAGTCGAGCAAATATTCCGTGGAGACGATCGAGTCCCGGCAATTTGCCATGCGGGATAGCAATCCCGTTCCCGACGCCAGTCGTACCAAGTCGTTCGCGTTCGATCAAAGCGTCAAAGATCAAGCGCTCACTCAAATTCGCAACATTAGCGGCTCGCTTTGCTAGTTCCTGCAAAGCCTGTTTCTTGGAAGTTGCCGGGAGTTTCGCAACGATGCTTTCCGGCGTGATTAGATCAACAATTTCCATTATTCCACGCATCGAGCTATTTAACGGTCATTAATTAGTTGCATCCGCTTTTGTTCAAAATCTATTCGCAACATCAATCCTGCCACCACGGCGACTGAGATCATAAGCTTCATAGGAGGCAAGGTATTAGGAGTCAATAGACACGCGTTTACATTATGTAAATCATGGAATTACTTACATCTCATAGTGACCCCGCCTTCATCCGCCGGCGTTCTACCGAGGAACCGATTCGCATTGATTCCCGATACTTCGCTACCGTTCTGCGTGCAATATCAATCCCCTCCTCACGCAGGATCTCAACAATCTTATCATCCGACAAAATTGATTTTGGAGGCTCGTTATCGACTAAAACCTTTATCCTAAATCTCACGGATTCTGCTGAATGCGCGTTTCCGCCCGAAACACTCTGAATTGCAGAGGTAAAAAAATACTTAAGCTCGTAAAGTCCCCGTGGAGTCGCCATGAATTTATTCGTAGTAACCCGGCTAACCGTGCTCTCATGCATTTCTATCACCTCGGCGATATCACGAAGAATTAGTGGTTTCAAATGCTCTACGCCATGGCGGAAAAAGGCATCCTGCTGGGCTACTATCTCACCCGCCACTTTCAAAATGGTCGTCGCTCTTTGATGCAGTGATTTTACCAGCCAATTCGCGGTTTGAAATCGCTCATTGACATACTCCTTCTCTTCCTTTCGCTTCAATCCCTTGCTAATCGTCGTAAAATAATCGGTATTGACTAGCACGCGGGGGAGTGTCTCTTGATTGAGTTCCAAGAACCATCCTCCGTCAGGATGGGGCTGCATCAATATGTCAGGCGTCACGCTTTGCAAAGCTTCTTCACGAAAATTGCTCGCTGGCTTTGGATCAAGAGCGCGAATTTCCGAGACCATATCCGCAAGGTCTTCCTCATTAACTTGGCAAACCTTTAGCAAAGCCATTTTGTCGCGCCGCCCCAAAATTTCTAAATTTTCGATCAGCGTTTCCATAGCTGGGTCCAGGCGCCCAAGATCTCGCAACTGCAAAGCCAAACATTCCTTTAACCCGCGCGCAAAGACACCCGGCGGATCAAACTGTTGCAATCGTTCAAGAACCGCCTGAACTCGCTCTATTTCGCAGCCAAGCAAATCCGAAACATCCTCGATTTTGCCAACCAGCCAGCCAGAGTCGTCCAGCATATCAATAAGGTGGACGCCAATCATCCGCTCCGCCGGAGCCTTTATATCGAGCATTAGTTGCTCGGTCAGGTGTTCCCTCAGGGTAGGCTCTTCGCTTAACGTGGATTCAAAGTCGCCGAGACTTTCGCCGAAATCACTCCGGCCTCCTGCCCCAATAGGGGAAGACGCCTCAAACCCACTGCGCAGTTCGTCCGATACATCGCGCGGATGCTGGTCGTCCCATACATTCTCATAGTCCATATCGAGGGGTTTGTCGTCCGACGACGGCAGGTCTCCGCCAGCGGTCATATCTACCGAATCCAGCTCGTCAAACTCGTCGTCACCAGCCTTTACAACATCATCCGGCGCAGTTGCATCTCCTTGCCCGATCTCACCCGCCTGACCATCATCTCGTTCAAGCATCGGATTTTGACTTAGTTCGTCTTCAACGAATTCCGTCAATTCGATATTCGACAATTGCAATAGCTTGATGGCCTGCTGCAGCTGCGGCGTCATTACCAGAGATTGAGATTGCCTCAGGTCGAGGCGTTGTGAAATCGCCATCTTCTAGCCGGTCAACATCCTCAAAGACTAAACCGGTCGCCGAGATAAACCTCCCGCACCCGTTGACTCTGGACGATTTCGTCGGGCGTCCCCTCCATCAAAACCTGACCATCGTGCAGAATATATGCCCGATCGACGATATCGAGTGTTTCCCGAACGTTATGATCTGTGATCAAGACACCCATACCCCTGTCTTTTAGGTGCGTGACAAGTTCGCGGATATCACGTACTGCGATAGGATCTATTCCTGCTAGTGGCTCATCGAGCAAAATAAAATGCGGTTGTGTAGCCAATGCGCGAGCTATTTCCACACGCCGCCGTTCCCCACCCGAAAGTGTAATTGTCGAGGTGCGCCGAAGGTGCGATATCGAAAATTCAGCGAGCAAGTCTTCTAGGATCGTTTCGCGGACGTGTCGGTCCGGTTCGATCATTTCGAGAACCGCACGAATATTCTGATCAACTGTGAGACCCCTAAATATGGATGGTTCTTGCGGCAAATAGCCAACACCAAGACGCGAGCGTCGGTACATCGGCAGATTGGCTACATCTTGGCCATCCAGGATGATTTCTCCATAGTCTGCAGCAATCAGTCCTGTAATGATATAGAAGCAGGTCGTCTTTCCAGCGCCGTTAGGTCCTAACAATCCTACGACCTCCCCGCGCTGCACATCTAGGCTAACATTTCGCAGAACCGGTCGTCTACGATATTGCTTGCCAAGGTTTCGAGCCGACAAGCCTGGCATTCCCGTGATTAGCCGCGGACCATCACCCGACTCAGCCGATCCATTATCTGATTTGTTTTCTCGCGTCATATTAGGGTTGCCGTCCTTGTTCCAACTTTTACACCACAAATAAAACCGAGGCCTCAGCGAGGCCGATTGTTCGGGTGGATCAGGCCACGAACCCGGCCTTTTCCTCCAATCAATTTGCTGATGCCTGTATTTAAATCAACTTCGGCCTCATTTCCGTTCAACTGGGTCTTACCTCGGGTAATCTTAACATTATCTTCCAGTTTCACGATACCAGTAAGGACATTATACACACCTTTACCTGCGCGGACGATCTCACTTTTGGTCGAAATGTAAACATTTCCCCATACGTTCACTTGATGAATTTCTTGCTTTCCACGCTGATTCGTGTCGATGAGCGCCAGCAATATATCAGCTTTAATCTTCTGATGTTCCTTGGTGATTGTCGCATCACCGCGCGCCACAAACTGCTGTTTAGCTTCCCAATACTCAAGCTGATCACGTGCCGTTATTATCCCCTGATTGGATTCTATTCGAAGATTACTGCCGACTAATACGAAATTTTTAGTGTCTACTTTATATTCACCACGATCACCAAAAACGCTCTCATTCTTCGAGAGAATCTGGACATTGCCGTCAGCGAATAACCTATATAATTGGTTACCAGCGCTATTAGGCCCTTCCCGATAGTGCGCCGTCAGCGTATCTGCGCGCAACTCGACTCCACTGCGGACCGCACGCGCATTACCGGTTGCTACAACTTTATTTTCGTTTCGATACCAAACCAAACCATTTTCCGCCGTCAAATCCAGCGGATCGTCGCCACTTTGAAAGAGAGACTGCGCGCTGGAGAATGTCACACCCCAAACGAGCGTAACACAAGTGACCAAAAACCAACGCAGCCCATATCTCACTTTTTATTCATTCCCTTCTGAAGGTCAGTTGGATTACTCAGCAGGATTACATGACTCTTACCATGTAACTCCACGCTCTCACCATGATTACGGATAGTGAAACCCTCAGCCTGAAGGTGTCCAAACGACCCTTGTCCCTCTACCGGTTCTGTTCCAATCGCGTCCCCAGAGCGCAAATCAAAAACAGCGCTCGTCGTTCGAAACTCATAGCCTTTGTCGTGAAACAAATTAACCGTTCCCGCGAGCTCGAGAAACTGTGTTAACCGGTTGTAATTGCCAAGCTCCGCAGTTATGGCAACCCAGGAACCATCTTCCATCAAAATATCAGCTTTTGGCTGCAGGAGTTCGATTGCCGGCGAATTTGGATCTGCTTGTTCCGCTGCTTCGGCGGTTACAAAAAACGGGCGTTTCGACCTATCGACCCCGGTATATCGAGCCCTTTCCATCCTCAAATTCTCGGCCGCAGTCCTATCGATTTTCCCTTCAAACCCGATTTGAAACAATCCATCTTGTTCCTTCAACTGGGGCCAAATAACGACCACAAGCAGCAAGGCCATGGCAACCGTCGGCAGAATCACTTTCATAAGTCCAACGAATTGTCCGTAAACTCGGCTCGCCCGCTGTGTCCGGCGCGCGGTGAGACCGACTTTGCGACGTTCCAACGCTTCGGCGGCCATCTTCATTAGATCAAGTAATCCCAGCCTTCAAAAGGTCGTGGATATGGAGTACGCCGATCTGCGTAGAAGACCCTTCAGCGACCACGAAAAGGTTCGTGATTTTCCGCTCATTCATAAGCGAAACAGCCTCAGCGGCTAAAGCCTGCGGCTTAATGGATTGAGGCGATTGCGTCATAACCTCAGCTGCCGAACGCAAGAGCAAATTTTCCACCAACGTTCGCCGTAAATCGCCGTCCGTTATAATACCAAGTAGGCCACCGGATTGGTCGACTACACCTACACAGCCGAAACGCTTCTCGGACATAACCGGAATTACATTTTTCATCTCAACATCTGCTTCTACAAGCGGCATCGCTTCGTCTACGTGCATTAAATCCGAAACGCGAAGCAAACTGCTTCCAAGTTTACCGCCAGGATGTAAAACCCGGAAATCCTGCGCTGAAAACCCCTTGCGTTCTAAAAGGGCAACCGCGAGTGCATCGCCTAGCGCCAAAGACATCGTTGTGGATGTAGTCGGTGCCAAACCCATGGGACAGGCTTCAGGCACTGAGGGCAAAAAGAGAACGGCGTCTGCCAATTCGGCCAAAGTGCTGCCCGCTTTCGATGTAATGACGATAAGCGGAATCGAGAAACGGCGGGTATATTCTGCAAAGTCTTGGAGTTCCGGTGTCTCCCCAGAGTTTGATAGCGCCAGAACCGCATCACCCTGCGTGACCATGCCCAGGTCCCCGTGGCTAGCTTCACCGGGATGGACATAGTGTGACGGCGTCCCAGTGGAGGCAAGCGTCGCCGCGATTTTACGAGCAATGTGCCCACTCTTGCCCATACCGGTTACGATGACCCGGCCACACACCCCAGAGAGAATCTTCATTGCGGCGAGAAAATTTTCGTCCAAGGCTTCCGCCAAAGCCGATATGCCTTCGGACTCGAGACGAAATACCCGGCGGGCTGCTGCAAAGGCGTCGGCCTCGCCGCCAAGCGTAATCTCCTTCATTGGCGGGCTCTTAGGTGTTTTCATTTTGAATTCATTTCCTCGCCGTTCCTGCCCTGAATTGCCTTGCGGAAATCGGAGCGAGTACGCAAGTTTCGCGCCCAATGATTATGCCCGTGTAGCCATTGCCGGTCAATAAATGCAGTCAACTTTAGAGGAGGCGATCACGAATGCGAGAAAATATCTTCGTCCTCGAATCCGGCTATATCCAATGCGGCCCTTGTCGGTAAAAATTTATATGCAGCTTGTGCGATTTGCATACGTCCCTCGCGGTTGAGTTTAGCATCCAATAAGTCCTTTAATCGGTGCAAATAAAGGACATCGCTCGCCGCATATTCAAGCTGTGCTCGCGTTAACTCTGGCGCGCCCCAGTCCGAGGTTTGCTGTTCCTTCGAAAGGTCGACCCCGAGCAGTTCACGACACAGGTCGCGTAGACCATGCCTGTCGGTGTAGGTTCTCGTCAGGCGTGATGCGATCTTCGTACAATAGACAGGTTGGCAATCTGTACCCAAATAATGATTTAGTGCAGCAATATCAAATCGACCAAAATGAAATAATTTGAGAACTGATTGGTCGTTAATTAATCTTCGCAAATGTGGCGCGTTATAGTCGGCTGTCGGAAATTGTACGATATGACAATCACCATCCCCACTGGAAAGCTGCACGACACAAAGCCTATCACGCAGCGTTTTTAGTCCCAGAGTTTCCGTATCAATTGCAACAGAATCGCCGAAATCTATATCGCTTGGCAAATCACCTTTATGCACTTCTACCACCACGGAGAATACCTCATTTTCCAGGTCAAGCTACCCACGATGGTGCCCAGGAGAAGACTCGAACTTCCACGGGGTTTCCCCCACAGGTACCTGAAACCTGCGCGTCTACCAATTCCGCCACCTGGGCAATTGGACAAAACTTCGGCACTGAGACTCACTTTGTCAACATGCGAGTAGGCTTTCAGTTACTGAATTTAAACTGGTTTTTTACTTTAGGCGATTTTATATCTTCTGTTATTCCAAGGAATATACGCTGTCCGTAGGTTGATGGCAGCACAAATCGGGGAGTGATTGTGGCATGCCCTTGGTGACTATTTTCGGTGGCTCAGGCAGCATTGGCCGGCAAGTCGTGAAACTACTGGCCCAGCGTGGCGATCAAGTCCGGGTGGCGGTGCGTGATCCGCAAGCGGCATTGTTTCTCAAGTCCATGGGTGATGTTGGCCAGGTAACGCCAATCCAAGCAAATATTCGCAATATAAATTCAGTCCACTCTGCGGTCTCCGGCGTGGACCTCGTTGTTAACCTAGTTGGAATTTTACATGAAAGCGGGCCACAGCGTTTTCCCGTCGTGCAAACGCAAGGTGCCCAAAATGTTGCGACAGCAGCTGCTAATGCCGGTGTTCAATCATTTGTCCACCTTTCGGCAATTGGTGCGTCTCAAACGTCGCCTTCAGCTTATGCGCGGAGCAAGGCTGCAGGGGAAGTAGCCGTCATGGAGGCCTTCCCAAGCGCCAGTATTCTGCGACCGAGTGTCGTATTCGGACCCCATGACCAATTCTTTAACCGTTTTGCGGCACTTGCCAAATTTCCAATGCCGCTGCCAGTTTTTGGATGTGGTTTACCAAAGATGACTATGGAAGGGTTGAAAATTTTTGGCGATGGCGGAACGCGCTTTCAACCAGTGTATGTTGGTGATGTCGCCCAGGCAATCATCACTTGCTTGGGAGAAACTGAGACCAATGGAAAGACATACGAACTTGGCGGCCCACAGGTCTATAGTTTTTACGAACTGATGCAGCTGATTTTGCGACACACACGTCGCTGGCGTCCGCTGATCCCAGTCCCATCCAGCATGGCATCGGCGATGGGGTTTTTTATGGGATTGCTGCCAAATCCAATATTGACGCTAGACCAAGTACGCCAACTCGCAATCGACAACGTCGTCGATGACGCAAGTTTGACACTTAGCGATCTTGGAATCAATCCACGTGCTGCTGAAGTTATTTTACCGGAGATGCTAGAGTTTTATCGAAGGGGCGGACCATATTCGAAAATTCAGCCCCTATAAATCAGGTATAGATCCAATAAAGAAGCCCAACGCCCAATAATATTCTATAAATTACGAAAGGCGTGAAACCGGCGTGTTTCAGCCAACGCATCATAGCTGTGATTGACAATATTCCTATACCAAATGAAAGGCTCATGGCCAAAAAAACATCCCGGCCCAGCTGAATATCAGTGCTTTCGAGCAGTTCAAGTCCACCTAAAACACCGGCGCCCAAAATAGTGGGAATAGACAACAAAAGCGAAAACCGCGCAGCATCCGCGCGTTCCAAGCCGAGAAATCGGCCCGCTGTCATTGTGATGCCTGAGCGGCTTGTCCCCGGTATGAGCGCCAAGACTTGCGCTAAACCGATAAACAACGCATTCCAACTGCTCAAATGCTCAACCCGCCGGACCGTTAGGCCTAATCGGTCAGCTATCCATAATAACACCCCGAAGCCAATCGTCGTCCACGCAATTATTTCAATATCTCTTAGGTAGATAGGGATATAGGCGCGGCCGAAATAGCCAACGACAAAAACTGGTAAAGATGCCAAAAGAATATACCCTGCTAACCGGACACTAGGCCCACGACGGCCAATCGCCAAGCCGGCCGTGCCAATGATGACCCGCCAAAGATCGCGCCAAAAATAGAGCATCACAGCCGTCAATGTACCTATATGCACAGCGACATCGATCAGTAATCCCTGATCCGGCCACTCCAACACTTTCGATGTCAGAACAAGATGTCCAGAAGAGCTGATAGGAAGAAACTCTGTTACCCCCTGCACAATAGCGAGAACCAAAATATGGTATAGCGCCAAAATCAAACCCTCAACATACCATTATCTTGTTATTAGAAACGCTTATAACATTTCGCAATTCACATTTCATCCATAATAATGCCGAGTTAACATGCAAACCACACTCAAGCGTTGCGCGAATCGCGACAAGGTTTACAATCCAAAAATGCGAAAAGTCTACCATCTCTGGCTCTCTCCGTTTTGCCGTAAGGTCCGAATTGTACTAGCCGAAAAAGGCCTCGAGTTCGACATGCAAGTCGAAAAGCTTTGGGAACGACGAGAAGAGTTTTTAGCATTGAACCCAGCAGGTGATCTTCCGGTGCTCATTGAGGACGACGGACTAATCCTATCTGACGGAACAGCCATCGCCGAATATCTGGATGAAGCCCACCCCGAACCTCCACTGCTCGGTCGGAGCGCACCCATCAGAGCGGAAGTACGACGCCTGGCGGCCTGGTTCGATCTCAAATTCGAACGCGAGGTAACACGAAATCTCGTCGACGAAAAAATAATGAAGCGTTTCCTGGGATTGGGTGAGCCAAACAGTCAGGCCATCAGAGCCGGAAGTGCAAATATCCACACCCATCTTGATTATATCACCTATCTTATAGAGGAACGGCGGTGGTTAGCCGGAAATGAATTTTCACTAGCCGATATCTCGGCAGCCGCGCATTTATCCTGCGTCGATTATTTAGGCGACGTACCTTGGGCCGATCACGAACTCGCAAAAGAATGGTATGCACGCATAAAATCCCGGCCAAGCTTCCGGACAATCCTCGGTGATCATATCCCCGGCTGCCCACCACCACGTCATTATGCCGACCTGGATTTCTAAAACATTCTGTAAAATATTTGACGAATTAAAACCAAAGACATTGAATTTCAAGCGCGCGGTTCACTTGTGGAAGTGCAGAAGATTTTGAAGAGACCCAAAGTTTTTTAACCGCCTGTTATAAAGACTCATTATATTGCGGCAAAGAAAGTGTCATCGTAAGAGATATCATTTAATCACTAATCCACTGCTTGCTTATGAACTCTTCTCCACCTCAGGCCTCTCGCCAGCTTCGTCTTGGCGCCTTCATGCGGCCCGTCAGCATCCATACAGGCGCTTGGCGTTACCCCGGAGCCTATCCGGACGCTAATTTCAACTTTCGTCATATAAAACGCTTCGCGCAACTTTTGGAGGCTGCCAAATTCGATGCCTTCTTTATGGCCGATCATTTGGCGGTTCTGAATATGCCGATGGAGGCTCTAAAACGCAGTGCCACCGTGACGTCATTTGAGCCAATGACGTTGCTGCCCGCACTCGCGGCTGTCACCCAGCGGCTGGGTCTCATCGCAACAGGTTCGACGAGTTACGAAGAACCTTTTCATGTAGCGCGTCGCTTTGCTTCACTCGATCATATCAGTGGTGGCCGGGCAGCGTGGAATGTTGTCACTACGTCAAATCCTCACGCATCATTGAACTTCGGCATCGAAGAACAGATGGAACACGACGAACGATACCGGCGAGCACGTGAGTTCTTCGACGTCGTCACTGGTCTTTGGGACAGCTGGGCCGATGACGCTTTCATCCGTGACGTAGAGAGCGGCGTTTACTTTGATCCAGCGCGTCTGCATATTCTACAACACAAGGGTCAGTACTTCTCAGTCCGCGGGCCATTGAACATTGGCCGTCCAATTCAAGGTTGGCCGGTGGTCGTCCAAGCAGGCGCCTCAGAAGCTGGACGCCAGCTGGCATCCGAGACTGCAGAAGCCATTTTTGCTTCAGCTCGCACTCTCAAAGAGGGGCAGGCCTTCTACTCCGACATCAAATTACGTATGGAAAAAGCTGGCCGTAACCCAGACGGAATGAAGGTTTTACCGGGCTGCTTGGTGGTGGTCGGCGAGACTGTCGAGGAAGCACAAGAAAAGCGCGCCATTTTGGATAGTGGTGTTTATTACGACAGCGCTATAGCATCCCTTTCTATCGCGCTTGGGACTGACGCATCAGCTTTCGATCCGGACAGCCCACTACCCGAGATTCCTGAGACAAACACAAGCCAAAGCGGCCGCGAACGCGCTATCAAATTAGCGGAGCGCGAGAATTTGACCGTGCGGCAACTCGCTCAACGTCTCGGCGGCTACTCAGGCCTCGCAATGGTCGGTACCGCCAAGACCATTGCCGATCAGATGGAGGAATGGCTTGAGGAACGCGGATGCGACGGTTTCAATGTCATGTTCCCATATTTGCCAGAAGGTCTCGACGACTTCGTGGGGAAAGTGGTGCCTGAACTTCAAATGCGCGGAATTTTCAGATCCGAATACGAGGGGGAAACATTACGTGAGAACCTTGGTTTACCGCGTCCGAAAAATCAATTTTTTGACTAGCTGACACTAGGTTTCCGTGGCTCTACACTCGACAGCAAAGGTACACCCTTTGCGGATGCCGCCGTCGCGACATTTAATGTCATAGACTGCCGTTAAATATGCTCGGCAGTGCTGGAGGACCATGGCTGGCGACGCCGATACAACCGATTATCTCTTCAATAAATATGGACCCGCGTATCGTTGGCTGGTCACGCTGACTGTTATGATCGGTGCAATCGCTATGGGATTCGCGTCATCGATGGTCAACGTCGCAGTTCCTGCGGTCATGGGCGCTTACGGCGTTGGGCTTGATCAAGCGCAATGGATGGCAACAGGCTTTCTTGCCACCATGTCAACAACGATGTTGCTTAGCTCTTGGCTTATAGAAGTTCTGGGGCAGCGTATCACCTACTTTCTCACAATGATGGTTTTTGCCATTGGTTCTTTTATCAGCGCCACAGCCCCCAATATCGAACTTCTAGTAATTGGACGGGTACTTCAGGGAGCGGCAACTGGCGTTGGCCAACCCTTGGCAATGTTCTCTATTTTTAACGTCTTTCCGTCGGAGCGGCGTGGTATGGCGGTTGGTTTATATGGGCTCTGCACCGTTTTGGCACCAACCTTCGGTCCTATTCTTGGCGGTCTTGCCATCGATTATATTAGTTGGCGATATCTATTTTACCTGCCGCTTCCATTTTGTCTGCCCGCCATGTTGATGTGCCTGATCTTCATGCCAACCAAAAAACTCGCCCGCCAACTTCCTTCCTTCGACTGGACAGGTTTCTTGCTGATGTTTATCGCCACCTTCCTGCTGCTCGTCGGCCTGTCGAACGGACAACGTTGGGGCTGGAACTCAGATGTGATAATCCTCTGTTTGTTGAGTGGCGGCGCTCTGCTAGCGATTTTCGTGTGGTGGGAAACAAAGGCTAAATACCCATTTCTCGACCTGACGCTTTTTCTCGATAAACAGTTTGCCTTGATCATGTTGGCTGGGTTCGTTTTTGGCGCCGGATTATTTGCCTCTGGCTATTTCATTCCCGTATTCGTGCAAACGATACAAAACTACAGCGCAACCGATGCCGGACTGCTCCTTGCTCCCGGTGGGCTCGTTATGATGGTTTTTTTTCCTTTGGCGGGGCGCATCACCGACTCTTTACCGGCACACATCCCAATCTCCACCGGATTGCTGATTTTTGCTATCGGGTTTTTTCTTATCAGTGTAATCGACGTCAACACAGGTTTCTGGGCTTTAGTGGGCTATACGGCGATTAACCGCGTGGGACTGAGTCTGGCTATTCCATCCCTTAGCGCAGGCGCGTTAAAAGCGGTTCCATCCGAAAAACTGGCCAGGGGCGCATCGAGTGCAACATTTTTTCGGAACCTTGGAGGTGGATTTGGAATCACGTTATTGACAGCATTTTTCGAGCACCGGGCACAATTTCACGGTCAAGCATTAACCGCAACGCAGACGTCGGCAAACCGAACGACTTTCGAGCTACTCAACCTGGTAGAGCGTCTATTCAGCGAATCCGGAATGCCAAACTTGGTGCAGTCCACTAGCGCCCTCAATTACCTTTCAACAGTCATTCAAGCACAAGCCAACACTCTTGGCTTTCAGGATACGTTCTTGATGATCGCTGTCGTGGCGCTGATTGCTACTGGGCCCGCTTGGATGATTGGACAAACCGGAAAAAACCGGAAGCGCTAACAGCATTTGCTTTGCGCCAAGGAGCTTTCCGGCCATTATTGGGAAAATAACTTGGATAGCGATTTGTGGAGCGGAAGTAATGAGCACTCTTAATATCGAACCCATCCATCCAGAATTTGGAGCCAAAATTACTAGCGTTGACTTTAGCCAGATGCCGCCACCTCAAATTGTCAACGAGATTAAATTAGCGATCGACGAATATTCATTCCTTTGCTTTCCCAATCAACCGTTGGATGACGATCGGCATATCGCTTTCACCCGTCTCTTCGGGCCACCGGAAGCCAGTCATGTCAAACTCGGTCAAAAGGGAATCATAGATTATCTTGGCACTATCGGAAACGTTCAGGATGATGGCAGCGTTCTTGGCAACGGCCATCGGAAAACCCGTTTCCAAACGGGTAACAACATGTGGCATTCGGATTCCTCATTCCGTGAAGTGCCTACATATATTTCAATTATGTGCGTCTATGAAGTCCCGGATAAAGGTGGTCAAACAGAGTTCATTAGCCAACGTGCCGCTTATGCGCGCTTGCCGGAAGAGAAGCAAAAAACCATTGATCCGCTTATCACAATCCACGATTACGTGTTTTCTCGCTCGAAGGTTGGGCCAGATGCCGTAACACCATCCCATGCTCAGTCACTGCCCCCAGTTCAGCAAAAGCTTGTCCGCCGCAATCCGCGAAATGATGCGCCAAACTTTTTTATCGGTTCCCATGCAAGAGAAATTGTGGGCTGGGATTACGAGGAAAGCCGACAACTTCTTGACGGTCTGTTAGCGGATGCATCCAAGCCCGATCATGTTTATTCGCACAACTGGCAACCAGAAGATCTCATTATTTGGGATAACCGTTGTCTGCTGCACCGAGGCACTGGTTACGACGCCGACAAATATCGACGCCGCATGCGGCAGTCTCGCGTACAAGGCTCCGGCTCAACATTATTGGAATAATTCTGCGCAGACGTGAAGGGGCTTGCGCGTTTTCCGAATTTAGAACAAGACTTTCCCCGCAAATAACCGCTTGGCGATAAGGCAGTCGGAGAAGCGTCTGTCTTTATTAATCATTAGGAGCCGACCTAGCGAGCGGCAACGGTGACGACTTCGTCCGGGAATTAAGCATTAGCTAAAGCCCCATTAACAAAACGCAGCTACTCCGACCTAAACCCGTTTTTTTGCAGATTGCGCTGCGCCGCGTCGGCAGCCGGCGTGCCTTCGAATCGCTTCAACAGCACCAGCCAATCCTGCCGCGCACCGTCCACATCGTTCAACAATCTTTTAATATTACCGCGCTCCAAATAGGCTTCCGGATAATCGGGTGAAAGTTCAATTGCCCGCAGTGCATCCTGCAGCGCCAAATCCAATTTATTGAGATGCCGATTGGCACTAGCCCTAAGAATTAGCGCTTGAACCATTGACGGATTTGCAGCCAGCGCTGCATTTAAATCCTCAATAGCAAATTCATATTGACCACTGTCCGCAGAAACCATGGCCCGATCAATGCGGATATTCGGGTCGCTGGGCGAAATCTTCAGCGCGTCCGTATATAGCAAAAATGCCTGTTTACTCTCACCCGCCTGATGCCACGCCTGACCGGCTTGTGCTAGA
Organism: Rickettsiales bacterium; assembly: GCA_002724555.1. Taxonomy (GTDB): domain Bacteria; phylum Pseudomonadota; class Alphaproteobacteria; order UBA8366; family UBA8366; genus UBA6544. The sequence continues at coordinate 12,091 of PBOZ01000041.1, read as the reverse complement.
AGTTTCGCCTGCAGAGGAAATTCCGCGCGGAGCTCTCTGGCTAACGCTTCGAAACGGACAGCCGCCTCTGCATATTGCTTCATAGAAAACAAAGAAACTGCCGCACAATGCTTCGCAGCACCACCGCCTCCGGCATCGGTCCATGCAAGCGCGGCCTCGAAGCCTTCATGTGGTGAAACGCGGGCCAACCGCATACAGACCCCGTATTCCTTGGTCTGCCCAGGACCAACTGCAGTTACTTTGGCGGAACTAGCAACAACGAAAAATGCGATCAAGCCAACCATGCTGACCCATCTTTCAAGAGCTTGTTTCCCTTCAATTGGCTTCCTATAAACTGATAATAATATTGCAAACATCCGGTTCCGAGACGATGCCAAAAAAAATTGCAAAACGCCTATTCTGCTTTGGCCTTGGATACTCGGTGCAACACTTGGCTGCAACCCTGCCAAGCGACGAATGGCACATCGCTGGAACGGTGAGATCGGCCGAGGCGCGTGATCGGTTATCTGAGAATGGTTGGGATATTTATTTATTTGACGGCACCTCCCCACTCGAAAACGCCGCTGAGCTTCTTAAAGACACCACGCATTTGATTGATTCGGCGCCTCCCTCGGCAAATGGCGACCCGGTCTTACAACATCACTCGAGTGAAATCGCTGGCCTCAAGTGTCTTGCATGGATGGGGTACCTTTCGACGACCGGAGTATACGGCAACCGCCACGGCGATTGGGTCGACGAGGCCTCCTCCCGCACGCCTTCAGGTCCAAGGGGTCAAAAACGCGTCGATGCAGAAGATGGTTGGCTCAAACTTTGGCGCGACGTGAAAGTGCCCGTCCATCTGTTCAGGTTGGCCGGTATTTACGGCCCAGGGCGAAGTGCGCTAGATACTGTTAAGCAAGGACGTGCCCGGCGCGTGATAAAAAAAGAGCAAGTTTTCAGTCGGATTCATGTGGACGATATAGCCACGGTCTTGCAAGCCTCCATGTATGACCCTAAACCCGGCCGCGCTTACAACCTGTGCGATGACGAACCGGCACCTCCGCAAGATGTCATTACCGAAGCCTGTCGCCTGCTCGACGTAGATCCACCACCAGAGACTCCCTTTGAAGAAGCCGACCTGTCGGAAATGGCGCGTGGCTTCTATAGCGATAATAAGCGGGTATCCAATGAACGAATCAAAAATGAACTCGGCGTCGCGTTAGCTTGGCCAAACTATCGCGAAGGTTTAAAAGGCTTGATCTCCTGAACAGGGTAATTCACATATTCTTTTTGATCGTCGGCCCAGCTTTGGCTTCGTCATGTATCGCAACCGAAATTGGCTATATAAACCAAGCGCTGTTGCCACATCGCGTGAGCCTAGTTAGCGGCGACGGCACAAGAATTTCCGCATACTTATATCGACCCCAAAAGGCCGATCCAGCGCCCGCGGTAATTATGCTCCATGGTTGTTCGGGGTTGCTGACAAGTAAGTACCGCCGCTTGAAGTCGCGCTCTGTCGCCTGGCGCGACATATTCTTAGCTGAAGGTTATGTCGTTTTAATGCTCGATAGCTTCACCGACCGAGGCTACAAAACTATTTGCAATTTCCGGTTATCAGGCCGGCCAATCGAACCACACCGCGAGCGCCCGCACGACGCATACGGTGCGCTTCGTTGGCTCTCCACTCAATCATTTGTCGATCCCAATAAAGTTGCGCTTGGCGGCTGGTCCAATGGCGCAATGAGTATGCTTTGGACCATATACAGCAATGCGCCACAGAGACCAAAAGATCTTGGGCATGATTTCCGCGCTGCGTTTGGATTCTATCCAGGATGTATTAAACTGCATAAATTAGTCACCGACTATACAGCAGCAATTCCAACGCTCCTACAGGTTGGTTCTGACGATAATTGGACGTGGCCAAAGCCTTGCCAAACACTCGGCAAGGAAGCAACAAAAAGAGGCGGCGCACCCATAATTGTAGACACGTATGAAGGCGCAGCACATGCGTTTGATCATCCAAGTTTGAAACCCCGTACCATTATGACAAGCAATAATCGCGAAGTGCGATTAGGCACACAGTTAGAAGCTCGCGCTAAGGCTGTTGAAAGGATAAAATCGTACTTGCGTAAACAATTCAACGATTGAACTTCGACTTAAGCACGGCCCAGGGTGTCGCTTCAAGACGCTCCATCAGCGCCAAAACCCGATCAAAGAGCGGCAACCTGGCAAGAACTTCATATTCATTTGGGTCTCGCGCCGTCGGCCAACGCAATTCAGTGTCGTGAGAGGCTTCAAATCGATTGATAAACAGATCAATATCGCGGTCAGAGCCAGGATGCAGTTCGACTATCATATCGAAGTTCCGCAGAGCTGGCGCTATTTCCGGATTAAGCAGTTCGAACTCTGCCCCCTCGATATCGCATAATACAAAGACCCTTTGCCCCTCGAATTGAGCAAATTGGGTAGGCACCACCTTCTCACTAACAACCATTCGGCCGGCAACACCATTTCGTTCTGCATTTGCCAAAGTCCGTCGACGTGCAGTCTCGTCGACATCCCAGGCATATACGGTCGCCATCGGTATCGCACGAGCAAACCCCACAGCATAATAGCCTTCGGCACTCCCAATGTTCAAAATGGTTTCGTAGTTGGATGCCGCTGCAACGCGGATATCGTCATGCAATTCGGCTTCATAACATCCAACCAATTTCGGAATGATGCAGCCTTCGGAGGCGGTAGGCGCATACTACATACCGGTAAAGTGGCCGTTAGCAACGACTTCTTCAAGAAAGGGAACAATGGCATCACCAACAGCAGACATTCGATGCGCAAGTGACATTTGAAAGACGGTCTGCAATTTGTCCCGCGCACCCAAATCCTTGCGGGCTAGCGTTTCGATTAGAGTGCGTAATACATGTATATCGCCACCGCCGATGGTGTCAGACACTTTAATCCACCTTACCAATAATATCCTCTAGCAGATTTATCATCCGATCTAGATCACTATCCCGCGACAACCTGTGTTCACCATCCTTCACGAAAGTAATCTCGATATCGTCGGACTCTATTCCTTGAGCAATGTAAACCGAATGTGACCAAGGTACCGCGTCGTCGCGCATGCCGTGAATAAGCCGGACTGGACCGTTGAACGGTATCGGACCTGGCAGTAGCAAATTATTTCGGCCTTCTTCAATTAAAGTCTTCATGATTGGGTATGGTCCATCTTCGTAAACCGAATGTCGGTACCAGACCCCGTTCTCCTCAATTTCCCGGCGAGCCTCTTCAGACATACGTGGCCACAGCAATGCTTGCGTAAAATCAACAGCTGGGGCAATGCCAAGAAAGCCGGAAACCTTCTCTGGCCGGTCCACAGCAAGTAGCAATCCGATCCAACTACCCATCGAAGAACCAACAATAACCTGTGGCCCGTAAGTCACCTCATCCAAAACCGCCAGACTATCTGCCCGCCATTGGCCAATTGTGCCTTCTTCAAAGGCGCCGGAAGACGCGCCATGCCCCTGATAGTCAAATCGAGTGAACTGGCGTCCAGTCGCCGCGCACCGCTGTTCTAGCGCAAGAGCCTTTCCCCCTGTCATATCCGACTTGAATCCGCTACAGAACATCACGCCCGGCAGAGCGCCAGGCAAATGGTGATAGGCAATTGTTACACCACCCGAACGTGGTAAGATTGAAGGTCTTGTGGACAAAAGCTAAGTAGCCTGGCAACTAAAACGAATGAATTCAGAAGCGAATTGTACCACACCGCCTGCGGGCAACGCCACCAAACCGCCTACCATTCTGCAAGTTCTCCCCTCGCTCGAGACTGGCGGAGTTGAGCGCGGTACCCTTGATATCGCCAGGGCGCTAAAAGAGACCGGTTGGCGGCCCATTGTTGCTTCTTCAGGCGGCACGATGGTCTATGAATTAGAGCGCTTTGGCGTCGACCATTTCGAGATGCCCCTCCACTCGAAAAACCCATTTGTCATTCGACGTAATATTACGCGGCTTCGCAACCTTATCGAGGCGGAAGGTGCCGATATTGTGCACGCCCGTAGCCGGGCGCCGGCGCATAGCGCAATTAACGCGGCACGTCAGGCCAACATCCACTTTATGACGACCTTCCATGCTACCTATAACTTTTCCACAACACTAAAGCATTGGTACAACAGCGTGATGGCAAAAGGCGACCGCGTTATCGCCATTTCCAATACTTTGAAAGACCACATACTCGAAAACTACCCAGTTAACCCGAACCGAATTCGCGTTATTCATCGAGGTGTTGATTTTGATCGATTTAACCCTTTAAAAGTGAGCGCCGAGCGAATGATCCACCTTGCCCGAGAATGGCGATTACCCGACGGCGTCCCAGTCGTGCTTCTGCCAGGCCGGTTAACTGAGTGGAAGGGACAAAAGGTACTGATCGAAGCTTTGGCACAAATCCGGCACAAACAAATTCGCTGCCTTTTGGTGGGAAGTGACCAAGGACGTGATGGCTTTCGTAAATCTTTAGAAAAATCAGCGCAGCGGCTAAAAATCGAAGATGCCGTTCATATCGTTGGCGAATGCCGGGACATGCCAGCCGCCTACATGTTGGCCGATGTGGTGGTTTCAGCATCTACCGACCCGGAAGGCTTCGGAAGAGTGATGGTTGAGGCACAGGCCATGGGTCGTCCAATTATCGCTTCCGACCACGGTGCCAGCCGGGAAATTGTCCGTCACGGCAATACCGGCTGGCTCTTTCCACCGGGTGACGTCCGGACCTTATCAGAGAGGGTTGCCCATGCAATCCAGTTAAGCGAGGAACATCGGCACCGGATAGCAGAAGAGGCGATAGCAAATGCGCGCAAAAATTTTAGCCTCACTCGCATGTGCAACGCCACCTTGGGCGTCTATCAAGAATTACTTAGTGAACCCGTAGCAAATTCTCAGGCCGGCGCGAGGCCCGTCGGCTCGTGATCAAAGACCGGCCAATCCTAGTAATAAAACTCGGCGCCCTTGGTGACTTCGTACAAGCACTTGGACCATTCAATGCCATCCGAAAACATCACGCCGGTCGACAGATTACCCTCCTCACCACACCCCCTTTCGTTCCTTTGGCCGAAGCGTCGGGCTGCTTTGATAATATTCATGCTGGGCTTCGGCCTGCGTGGTGGCAATTAAACGCCATCTTGGCGTTGCGCCGTTGGCTGCACGACCTCAATCCTGAACGCGTTTACGATTTGCAAACATCCAATCGGTCTAGCGCCTATTTCAGGCTTTTTGGATCGCCAAAGCCAGAATGGTCAGGGATTGCAGCCGGCTGTTCGCATCCACACGCCAACCTGCAACGCGACTATATGCACACGTTCGAGCGCCAAGCAGAACAATTAGCAATGGCTGGTGTAGAGGCTAATACCGAATTTGAACGTGATTGGCTCGACGGAGATATACAACGGTTCAAATTAACCAGACAGTACATACTCCTTGTCCCTGGAGGCGCACCTCATCGACCAAATAAACGGTGGCCTCACTACGGGTCACTCGCAGTACGACTCGTCAGACGAGGAATAACACCGGTAATTCTTGGTACACGGGCAGAACGGGAAGTCATTGACGGCATCTTCGGCGCATGTCCAGAGGCGGTCGACTTATCGGAACAAACTAGCTTAATGGAAATTTCTGGACTTTCACGTAAAGCCGTTGCGGCTGTTGGCAACGATACTGGTCCAATGCACCTCATTGCCGCAACAGGGTGTCATTCTATCGTTCTGTATTCTAGCGCTTCAAATCCAATGCTATGTGGACAACGGGGACCCAGCGTTCAGATTATCCGCAAGGATCAATTGGCGGATATCGAAGTCGAAGAGGTTGAACGGAAACTGACCTTGCGCTAAACACGTGCGCTCTTCGCCGATGCGAGGATGGCAAGGAATAATTTTATGGTAGCTATAACTCTTCCGGACGGCAGCGTCCGAAATTTTAATGGTCCGGTAACGGGCATGTTACTCGCGGCTGACATCGGGCCTGGCCTGGCCAAAGCAGCGCTCGCGATCAAAGTTGACGGTAAATTACGCGACCTCTCGCATAGCATTGAAGTCGACGCAGACGCTGAGATTGTAACCCGCGATCACGAAGATGCCCTTGAACTCCTGCGCCATGACGCGGCCCACATCTTTGCCGAGGCCGTACAAGAGCTCTTCCCTGGAACGCAAATAACCTTTGGCCCCGCCATCGAGGATGGCTTCTACTATGATTTTTTCCGTAAAGAGCCGTTCACACCAGACGATTTTGAAGCCATGGAAAAACGGATGCAAAAAATCGTCGACCGAGACGAAGAGATCATCCGCGAGGTATGGGATCGCGACGCCGCGATAAAATATTTCAGTGACGCGGGCGAGACATTTAAAGCCGAGCATATCGGCACGATTCCCGCCGATGCAGAAATCTCGATCTACCGGCAAGGCGACTGGCTCGACCTTTGCACCGGACCACACTTGCCCTCAACGGGCAAACTGGGTAAGGCCTTCAAATTGCTGAAACTGGCCGGCGCCTATTGGCGTGGAGACGCCAACAACCCTCAACTGCAACGCATCTACGGCACATGCTGGCGGACGGAAAAGGAACTAAAGGCTTATCTCCACCGCCTCGAGGAGGCAGAAAAACGCGACCACCGTCGCCTCGGACGGGAGATGGATTTATTCCACATTCAAGAAGAAGCCGTTGGCAGCGTATTCTGGCACCCAAAGGGTTGGACCATGTACCGCGAAGCGGAACGATACATGCGGAACCGTCTGGAAGACGCCGACTATGTTGAAGTCAAAACACCGCAGCTCATTGACCGCACTCTTTGGGAGCGATCCGGTCACTGGGACAAGTTCCGCGAGAACATGTTCACGGCAGATGATGAAGGTGATAAGATTCTTGCCCTAAAACCGATGAATTGTCCCGGCCACGTTCAAATTTTCAAACAAGGCATCAAGAGTTATCGGGATTTACCATTGCGGATGGCTGAATTTGGATCCTGCCACCGGAACGAACCTTCCGGCGCATTACACGGTTTGATGCGAGTCCGAGCCTTTACACAAGATGATGCACATATCTTCTGCATGGAAAGTCAGATCGAGGAAGAGACGAAGCTCTTCATCGACTTGCTCGATTCCATTTACCGTGATTTTGGTTTTGAGAATTTCGTTATCAAATTTTCTGACCGTCCTGCGGTACGGGCAGGTGAAGACTCGGTCTGGGATCAAGCTGAAAAAGCTTTAATGGACGCCACCAATGCGGCCGGCGTTGAGATAATCATGAACCCTGGCGAGGGCGCCTTTTACGGGCCAAAGCTGGAGTTTGTTCTCCGTGATGCTATCGGACGAGATTGGCAATGCGGCACATTGCAAGTTGATTTCGTTTTACCAGAGCGACTTGACGCGAGTTATGTCGGCGAAGACGGCGGACGGTATCGCCCGGTAATGCTGCATCGCGCAATTCTCGGCTCGTTCGAGCGTTTTCTTGGTGTTCTTATTGAGCATTATGCGGGACGCATGCCGCTTTGGCTGGCTCCGACCCAAGCTGTTATTGCGACAATCACGAGCGATTCCGACGATTACGCACAGGAAGTCACCGAATTATGCAAAATGGCCGGCCTACGAGTCGATCTTGATCTACGAAATGAAAAAATTAACTATAAGGTCCGTGAGCACAGTCTAGCAAAAATCCCTATTCTCTTGGTTGTCGGCAAAAGAGAAGCGGATGAACGGACAGTCGCTATTCGACGCCTCGGTGGAAAAAATCAAGAAATCCTTGCGCTCGATGACGCGATTCATAAACTTGCAGAAGAGGCGGCATATCCGGCAGCGAAAAATAATCTCGACCGGAAAAAATTTGGGAGTTAGAGCCGCACAGCTGAGGTAATAACTAAGAGGAGGCGTCGATCGCCAGAAGACCAGTGTACGCACCCCCGGAAAAGAAGGGGCCGCGTGTAAACGAAGAAATTGAAGTGGTGCGAGTGCGCCTCATCGATGAGAACGGGGAAAACCACGGAATAGTGCCAGTCAGCGATGCCTTGGCTATGGCACAAGATGCCGGCCTTGACCTACTGGAATTGTCACCAAATGCGGACCCTCCAGTCTGCAAGATTCTCGATCACGGTAAATTCAAATACGAGGAACAAAAACGTAAGAACGAAGCCCGCAAGAAACAAAAGACAATCGAGGTCAAGGAAATAAAATTCCGACCGAATATTGATGACCACGACTACGGTGTGAAGATGCGTTCTATGTTCAAATTCCTGGAGGACGGCGACAAGGTAAAGGTGACCTTACGTTTCCGGGGCCGTGAGTTGCGTCATCAGGAACTTGGCAGCGCTGTCTTGGAACGGGTTAGAACGGATACCGGGGAATTGGCGAAAGTCGAGCAGTTTCCGTCGATGGAAGGCCGCCAAATGGTGATGGTTCTGGCGCCACGTTAAGCGCTAAACAAACACAAACTTTGATTTCTTTTGTTCGCCTCTTGCCCCAAGTATTTGGGAAACTTCGATGGTGGACAGATAAATAATTAGCCCAACATCCTTAGTCGCGTTTTGGACGCGAAGCGCCAGCGTGTGTCCTTTGGGTTTCTGGAAGCGCCTCGTTCTAACGTGCACATCCTTTTAGCTGGTAAGGCGAGCCAGTCTTAGTGACCCCAGAGCCAGCGGCCGCCTTTTACCTTCCTATTCGATTACGATATCGATATCGCCTATATGTAGCACAGCCCCGCTGTTTGAGCTTAAGCTATTTTTTTAACCCGCTGATCATCTGGTCGATATATCGGCTGGACTCGCCGCTTTTAACCGCCTGAGCAATAGATTCCACACCTTCCATGATCCCATCCTGCAACGACATCCGTTCCCAATCACGTATCAGCGCTTTTTGCGCCCGAATACCGACCGGCCCATTTGCGAGGATCGTCTCAACAAGTTCCTCAACATCTGCATCCAACTCGCCTTCTTCGGAGCTTTTTTCAATGAGGCCCCATCGCTCAGATAATTTGGCATCCAGTAGATCGCCACGATAGATCATCCATGCCATGCGGCCCCATCCCATCATACGGGGAAAGAGTGCCGATTCGACTACCGAAGGAAGATCAAGCGCGACTTCCGGCATACCAAGCCGCGCATGGGATGCCGCAATCCGCAGGTCGCACGAGGCCGCGACTTCCAGTCCCGCACCTATGCAAACACCATTTATACGGGCAATAACGGGCACTGGCAAATTGCGGATAGCAGTGTTCGCCTCACTTAACAGAGTAAGTAAAGCACGTGCCTTTTCAGGCGTTAATTCTTTTAATTCATGCAAATTAGCACCACCGAGAAAGCTGCGGTCGCCTTCGCCTGTAAGGATAACAAGCCGCAGATTGTCATTATCAATCAACGCCAGAAAAGCATCGCGCAACTGCGTAATAATCGATGTTGAGAGACAATTCGCTTTTGCGGCGTTCTCGACTGTAACCCATGCATACGGCCCGCGATTGTGTTGGACCATTTTAGTTGTCACCCGACCTTCACTCACCAGCCTTGCCCCCGGCCATTGACTGGTATAACGACACCATTCATCCAATATGACTTCTCTGAGATTAGCATAGCAGCAATCGTCGCGCATTCTTCTGGCGTACCCGGACGGTCTGCTGGTAGACCTTTGTACATTTCCTTGTAACGGTTCTCATCACCTAAGTCGCGGTTAGCCATCTGCTTATAGAGCGTTGTGAGCCGCTCCGTCTCGATCGCACCTGGATGGATGCCCAGAACACGAACCCCAAAATTGATACTCTCACTGCCGAGTGCCACAGTCAGGGCATCAAGGCCGGCATTACCAACGCTTCCCGCAACGTAATTCGCGCGAGGCCCAACTCCCGCCATACCGACGACGTTGAAGATGACGCCGCTGCCCCGCTTACACATCACAGGATAGACCTCACGGCACATATTGATATATCCAAACACCTTGAGGTTCCACGCCTCACGCCAAATCTCTTCGGTCACCATCTCAATATCGCCACCCGGTATGGCGCCTGCATTGTTCACCAGAATATCTATACCATCGGTATCCTTAGCGAGGCGTTTCGCATTCTCCCCATCTGAGAGGTCAAGTGGATGAATCGTGACCTGAACGCCATGTTTTTCGTTAATTTCATCTCGCGCCTGCACCAAATCTGCTTCCGTTCGAGAGGCCAGGTGCAAGCTGCACCCTTCTTCCGCCAAAACCTCAGCGATGGCACGGCCAATGCCCTTAGACGCACCAGTGATAAGTACTCGTTTACCTGAAAGACCCAAATCCATTTCGTTTATTCCTTGTTCGGTAGCCTGCGAAGGCTTGCATATGGAGAACCATAAGGCTATAAGCCGCGGTCGCAAGAAGAACCTAATGGCTATGGGTATGCCTCCTTGGTTCACCAAAGTTTTGCAAGATAAGGAAAATCGAAATGCCCAAGCTCAAAAACAAGAGCAGCGCTAAGAAGCGTTTTAAAATCACAGCCAAAGGTAAGGTCCGCTTTAATAGCGCTAACCTCCGACACATGTTGAGGCGTCGGTCGCAAAAAATGAAACGTACCAACCGCGGCACGCAAATCATGTGTGACGCGGATGCACGAATCGTTAAACGCAACTTCATACGGATGTAAAGGGGCGCTCAAATGGCACGTGTAAAACGCGGTGTGACCAAGCAGAACCGCCACAAAAAAGTTCTCAAACAGGCCAAGGGCTCGCGGGGTCGATCTAAAAACACATTCCGCGCCGCAATCCAGCGGGTCGAAAAAAATCTGCAATATGCCTATCGTGACCGTCGTGCACGAAAACGGAATTTCCGGGCGCTCTGGATCCAGCGTATTAATGCAGGCACTCGGCAGCATGGCGTAACATATTCGCAGTTTATGAACGGTATGAAGAAGGCCGGCATCGAACTCGATCGGAAAGTTCTTGCCGATCTTGCGGTGCGCGAGCCAGAAGCGTTTAAAGACCTGATCGACCAATCTCAGGCCGCCTTGGTCTCCTAAGGCCCTCTCGTGCATTGGCTCAGAGACGGACAGTTTGGCGATGAAAAACCCTGATCAGTTGAAAGAGGCTCTGCTTAAAGATATCGCGGCAGCAAATGACCTTGCCTCTTTAGAGCAATTGCGCGTCTCTGCACTCGGCCGCAAGGGCCAGATCACCAGCCTAATGAAGGATCTCAGCGCACTCGACCCGGATGAGCGCCGCGCCACTGGACAAGCACTTAACCAGATCAAGAAAGCCATTCAAACATCCATTGATGCGCGCAAGGCCAACATAGAAGATGCGGCCCTCGACGCGCGACTGGCCGACGAAGCGGTCGACGTGACCCTACCAGTTAATTATGGGGGCATAGGACGTCTGCATCCTATTAGCCAGACCTTAGACGAAGTGATTGCTATTTTCGGCGAAATGGGTTTTTCGGTCGCTGAGGGCCCGGACATCGAGGATGACTTCCATAATTTTGAAGCGTTGAATATTCCACCCGAACATCCAGCCCGCCAGATGCACGATACCTTCTACCTGCCGGAGAAAAATGACGGTTCGCGCATGGTACTGCGAACGCATACTTCGCCAGTGCAAATTCGCACTATGGAGAACGAAAGACCTCCGATCCGTATAATTGCACCCGGCCGAACCTATCGGTGTGATTCAGATCTGACCCATACACCGATGTTTCACCAAGTCGAAGGCCTCGTAGTCGACAAGACATCACACATGGGCCATTTGAAGGGTTGTTTGATCGAATTCTGTCGTGCTTATTTTGAAGTAGAGGACGTGCCGGTGCGGTTCCGCCCCAGCTATTTCCCGTTCACGGAACCGTCTGCCGAAGTCGACATTGGATGTTCACGCGGTCGAGACAATATCAAAATCGGGGCAGGCGATGATTGGCTCGAAATTCTTGGGTGCGGCATGATACATCCAAATGTGCTCCGATCCGGCGGGATTGATCCCGACCAGTACCAAGGCTTCGCCTTTGGCATGGGTCTCGAGCGAATCGCCATGCTGAAATACGGAATTCCAGATCTCCGCACATTCTTCGACGCGGACCTCCGCTGGCTTCATCACTACGGCTTTGTGCCGATGGAGGTGCCTACTATGCTGCGCGGGTTG
>PBOZ01000040.1 GCA_002724555.1 Rickettsiales bacterium | reverse complement strand
CCGCTGCCCAACAAGTGATATAAGGATCGTGAGGGAACCCAAGGTAACCGGAATCCTGATGCCATGAAAAAGAAATTCCCTGTTCTGCGGCTTTGACTACATATTGGTCGTAAAAAAGATAGGCGTTGTTACCCAATGTTTGCCTGCAGATTTCCTCCATCAATTGACCAAACACGTATTGATCAAGCCCAGGTGCTTGCCTGAATTGTTTAGCAATATGATAGCGTTTGCCTCTATGGCTGATATGGATGTGATCTGTACCCAAGCGATCCATCTCATCATGCATGAGTTGTATAAGAACATCACATGATGATTCAAGTGTCTCCATCAAGGAGGCATTGATCACGGATTCGAGGATGAAATAGCCCTCTGATTCGAATTGTGCCGCGTGCTCCGCGTTAACGTATTGCACAATTAGCTTCCTAAACTCCGCTTCGACCAATAGCACGAGACATGTATTCTCTGGCATGATTTATGACATCACCAACGGCCTGGGTGCCGTCTACAATGGGAATGCCTCTAGGCGTTGGGTGCATAAATATTTCGACATGGCGGTCGTAGTTGATTTTTGCCAATGCTTTTACTGCCGGTCCAAAATCGAGAACGCCCTGTCCAGGAAGTTGTAGAAGCTCAAGCGGTTTTGGCATGGGCTTGTGACATCCCATACCGTGCTGCCATGCATAGAAATGCGCTAGCTTCTCATTTGAATGCTCTATCAACTGGGCAATCAGATTGTCATCCTGGGGTAGATGATATGGAGCAAGGGCAATTCCAAGGTGTTTGGACGGCGATAAGTCGCAAAAATATTTGATTGAGTCAGCCGAACTTATCAGTGACCCGGAATGATTCTCTATTCCAATTGTTACACCTAAGTCTTCGGCTAATCTGATCGGTTCAGCTAGCGACTTAACGAAGTTGGACACCTTTTCTTTCAAGGTATCACCGTTGGCATTTTTGGCACCGCAAACGATTTGATGGCCGCCAAATGCCTTAACAAATGTCATTTCATTTTGCAGACGATAAGGTCCAAGGTCATATCGTGTGGTCATACCCAGACTTACATCGTGTTTCTCTAACAAATCGCGAAAACGATCGTGCCCCATGGCTTCGATTTGCTCACGTTGATTAGCATGCCCCATTGGCCATATGTCAATCGATTCGCTGCCAGTTCGCTTTACCTCAGGTAGGATCTCTTCGAGGCTCGTTTTGCCATACATTGAACTCGCGAGCATATAGCGTAACTTGAAGGAGTCTTCTACGGCGTCTACCGGTGAAGCTGCGTAGGCAACGGCGGCGCCGGTTCCTTTTAGGAAACTACGTCGGCTGGTCTTTATCATATTTAAACTACATTAATTTAAGGATTGTTATGTCAAATGCTGCGTTCTTCTAGCAATACGGACCTGAACAGACGCGTACTTATGATGCAAATTCCCCGAATCGAAGACTGACTGCCGCACCGCCTCCATATCACTACTAGCGATCGCATTCTCAAAAATTGGTAACAGATATTCCACACCTAGTCTTGATATTCGCATTTCGGCGGCATCATAAAAACAAGGGTGCACTTTCCTTGCATGAATAATTCCGTTTGAATCGCGTAATTCGTCGGCCTCAAGCGACTCTACACTAAATCCGGTATTACTGTCGTATTGCAACGTTGATAGGACGTTCGACTGCCCCTGATTTAAGAGATCTACCGCCTTTGAGCCTAGCTGAGCCGCGTAATATCGGTCGAACAACAATGGCCGTCCACCCCGTTGTGTATGCCCAACTTTTCGAGTGAAAATAGAACTGGAGGATCCTGGCATACTCCCATATTGTTGGAAAAACGAATCCGGGATGTTCTCTACCAAGAGGCGCTTGAGCCCTTCTGCAGCACCACTGAGCAAGAGATTTCCTGCGGGGTCGGTGCTATTTTTAGCGGAGCCAATTACATTGCCATCTGCGCCTACGACACCTTCTCCACAAACGATCACGGCATGCTTCTGTGACTTGTAGATTTCCCGCACTTTTTCGCAGAGCTGGTTGGGATCGATAGCACATTCTGGGATAAGAACAATATCGGGCTGTCCGTAAGATGCCCCTACGGCGATATAGCCGGAATGGCGCCCCATTACCTCCACGATCGCTACTCTGGAATGGCTCTCCGCTGTTGTTCGTACACGAGATAGCCCATCAGCGGCAACGAATACTGCGGTGGCGTAGCCTGGAGTTGCATAGTTGATCATCTCACTAGGTAAGATTGCTCGCCGCTCTTCTCCTGACGCTTCGCTCCCTTCGTTTGCATAATTCAATCCTAAATCGTTATCAATCGTCTTTGGAGCCAACGCAACCGGTAAAGAGCTAGACAGTGCCTGCATTGCATTTATAGTGCCATCGCCGCCTACGCAGATAAGTCCGTCGACCTTTAACCGCTCGAGATTAGTTATCGCCTTGCGGATTGAATTATCGTCGCTCGCGTCAACATAATGGCGAGAAGAGCCAATAATCGTGCCGCCCCATGTAGGGTCAAGCTCCGGAATCGTTACACCCGAGGGATTTAACGCGACATGTGGTGCAGTATCGTCAAATAGCGATCTGTATCCACCGATAAGTCCAATCAGTTCAACGTCGATCTCACAGCATTTCTTTGCTGCACCGTATAGTGTGGCGTTGAGAGCAGGTGTATCACCGCCTGCTGTTAAGATTGCGAGTCTCTTCATAGTGCTAACTGAACAATTAATTAAGCGTGTCACTAACGTAACACAAACTTAAGACCTTCGTAAAGTTTGCACCTGCTTAGGCGTCACGGACTCTATCTGCTAATTCATTAAGCATCAACGCTGTTTGCTCCACAAATGGGTCTGAAATAATAGTCAGTGAAGATGATACGTCTCTGATGGTTGGTTCGCTAACGAGGGCCAGTACATTCAGCACACTACGCTCGGGTATCTCTACACCCGTGACAATAGTGATATGTCCGTCTACTAGCACATTCTGGCCATCGAGTTCTTGTGCAAGAGTTACTAAAAGAGGGTCGTCACGTAACTCTATTTCCAGCATAGATCCATCGGATAATTCAATTCCAGAACCGGTGGACTCGCCGCCAATGGCATTCAGATCGCCATAAAAAAGCTCACCTACAAACCCGTGATCGATGAGGTTTTGTACGTAATTCACAGCAACTGTAGGGTCACCGAATGTATTGGTCACGTAATCCTCGATATCGACTTCCCCGACGAAAACATCTTCGTCAAGATCATCTAACATCTCTCGAAAATCACCACCATCGAGAACCCATTGCTCATAGTCATCCGGCGTAACTTGCTCAAGAACATAATCGTTTAGTTCTGTGGTGCTTGGATCGTAAGCGTCCAGATAGTTGTCGTAGCCTTCATATGCTGTGCTGTAGTCTGGTATCTCATATTCGTCGTTCAGTTCATCTAACTCTTCGACTATCTCCTCAAATACGTCATCGCTGTACTCAACCGATGGATCGAATTCGAAACCCGAGTCGGTTTCCGTCATGCTTGGGTCGAAATCAGGATCGAGTTCTTGCTGCACCACGTCAAATTCATGGTTTAGCCCCAGAAATTACTGGTAAAAGAGTTCCTGAGACGCATGATACGCGACCTCGAGCTTTTCCAATTGTGTATTTAACGCAGGAGTGTTCTCAATCGAGAATTCCAGAAAAAGGTCTAGCTGATCACGAATAGTGTCGGCTACCGTTTGAAACTTCTCATGCAAACCAATTATCTGATCCGATATCGGTATCAACTGTTGATCAATTAAGTCATGGTTTGCTTCAAGGTAATCGGCCGCTATTTCGATCTTGTCTGAAAACAGATCATCGGACAATTCTGGATGGTTCAGGTCATTAATCACTGTCAAGGCATCGACGGGAGCGAGTATTCCGTCACCGCTTGTGTCATAAAATGCACTGATCTTGTCAGAATCTAAAACAGCGCCGTTTAGCTCGTTAATAATGTGAAGCGCATCGAGGGGTGAGATGTATGAGTCGTTATTTACGTCGACCGAGTCCAACGGATTTTGATATAACCCTATATCGGCTGCAAGAAGTAACCTGTTTTCAAGATGCTCATAACGGAGCTTTTTATATCGAAGTCGCCTGGATTTCTGAATCTGAGTCATTTCGACTGTTCCTTGAAATAACGGGCATTACAGCGCCATACACTTTAATAGCTTATAAAAATAAAACGAGCTTTTTCAAAGTTAGCACTTTTAGCTGTATTCCCACGGTTTTTTTCGAGAATTCAGTGAAAAACAGTTAAGTCGGTCGAGCGTTAACAATTGAAAAAAGAAAAATGGACTAAGATGACGCATTTTTTAGGAATAACGGTGTTACCCGAATACTTTCAGGTTGAAGGTGTGGATTCGGTGATTACGCGTTGTCTGGCTGCCGGTGCTACAGCCATTGCTACGTCGCCATACGTTATGCGTGAAGTATCAGCTAATCATGGTCACCGAGAGCCCCCAATCGACGCCGGTGCTGGGAAGGTTCGACTATTAGAAAGACCATTATGGGGAAAGCAAGAGCTTTGGGTCGAAACGACGCCTAGCTATTCTCCAGAATTGCAATGCTACCAGAACACTTCGTATCGACCGCCAAAACGTGCCGAATGGGGTATTACTCAGGGTGATCTTATTGATGATGTTATCACCGCATGTCACGACGCGGGACTGGAGTTATATTTCCAAGTACAAGCTGCGATTCCACCTGGTTATCGAGTCCAATTTGGTGGCCCATTAGATGAAGACGCTCCAAGGATGTTCGATAACCGTATTCCTGAAGGCCGTGTGGCAAAAAATGCATCGCTCGTCAGCACCAACATTCGTAATTACCAAATTGCACTATTAACGGACCTAACCAATCGCTACCCAATGATCGATGGTGTCCGGTTGGACTGGCCCGAATACCCACCGTATCGGCTCGATTCTATTTTTGTGGATTTCAGTACACATATGGAAGAATTTGCCGAATCCAATGGGATTTCATTGCAGGAGATAAAGGGTACGGTTTCAGAACTTTATAGCTTAATCCATCGAGGATTGAGCAACGACGATCTTGAGGCCCTCGCATCTTCATTGGATGTATCAGCATGGCTCGGCTCTCGGGCAAGGTGCCAACCGTCGGGATTGTTTCCGGCCGTTGCTTTGCCGGCAACGCGGCCCTGCTGGGATGTTGCGACACCATTATCGCTACCCGGAATGCCAACCTGGGCATGGCCGGCCCGGCAATGATAGAAGGCGGCGGCCTG
>PBOZ01000039.1 GCA_002724555.1 Rickettsiales bacterium | reverse complement strand
TGTCAGGTCGCCGCTCGGCCGCCCAAATGCAGCAGATGCCATCGCTTTGCCTTGGCTTCCAAAACTGCCGGCCCACATGGCGTTATCCATTCGTTGAAAGGCAACCAGTCGACCGCCATTGTCGCAGACGGAAATATTCATTTTGGCACCAATTTCTTCTGCTTTGGCAATTGCGCCCGAGATAACCTTGTTAGCCTCTGCTAAATTTATACTCATTTCTTGTATCTCCCTGTTTTTAGCCGTATGTCGGCTGCTTTAACCTCGCCGCGAGTGTGCGGCGCACCATTTCTATTAGTAACTCTAGGTCGGCCGAACAAATCAAGCGAGCGAATAACATCATGGGTAAGACACTTTTTGAGAAAATTTGGGACGAACATGTGATCTTCGAACGTGAGGATGGCGACGTTCTGCTTTATATTGATCGTCATTTGACGCACGATCTTCATTTCCGGACATTTGGTGCTTTGAAAGCCGCGGGTCTATCTATCAAAGAACCCGAAAAGCTATTCGGCATGCCTGATCATAGCGTGCCTACGACAGCGAAGGTTGTTGACGATATTCCAAAGGGAGAGATGCGAGATGCTGTCGAGGTTTTAGCTTCGGCGGCCGATGAGATGGGTTTCGTGCATTATCCGATGACTGATGAACGTCACGGCATCGTACATGTGGTTGGGCCGGAGCAGGGTATTACATTGCCGGGTTTGATCCTGGTCTGTGGGGATTCCCACACTTCAACCCATGGCGCGCTCGGCTGTATGTCTTTTGGCATAGGTTCGACCGAAGTGAATCACGTGATGGCTACGCAAACCCTGTGGCAGCGTAAACCGAAACAAATGCGGATTAACATTGACGGAGAGTTGGGGTTTGGCGTTAGTGGCAAGGATGTGATCCTGGCGATAATTCAAAAGATTAGTGCGGCCGGTGGCACAGGTTATGCCATTGAATTTGCGGGGTCAGCCATTCAAAAAATGTCTATCGAAGGTCGAATGACCATTTGTAACATGGCGATCGAAGCAGGCGCCCGGTCTGGTATGATCGCTCCGGATGACAAGACCATTGAATACTGTAAAGGGCGTCCACTTTCGCCAAAAGGTCAAGATTGGGAAAATGCAGAGGCTTATTGGCGGACGCTGCCGTCTGACCAGGACGCAGTTTTTGATCAGGAAATCATGCTAAATGGCGACGCAATTGCGCCAATGGTCACTTGGGGCAACAGCCCGCAATGGGCCCTGCCTATTACCGAGACCATTCCCGATCCAATAACCGAGAGCGATCCACTTGTTCGGGCTGATATGGAAGCGGCACTTGAGTACATGGACTTGAAGCCGGGTATGGCGATTTCAGATATTAAAATCGATACTGTCTTTGTTGGTGCGTGCACAAACAGTCGGATTGAAGATATGCGTGCGGCTGCGGCGGTTGCGAAAGGCCGAAAAGCTCAAGTCCGGACATTGATAGTGCCGGGGTCAGGCATTGTAAAAAAACAAGCAGAGGTTGAGGGGCTCGATAAAATTTTTGTTGAGGCTGGTATGGAATGGCGCGAACCTGGGTGCTCCATGTGCGTTGCCATGAATGGCGATATGTTGTCAGCTGGAGAGCGCTCGGCTTCGACCAGCAATCGCAATTTTCGTGGCCGCCAAGGGCTTGGCAGCCGGACCCATTTGGTGAGCCCAGCGATGGCAGCGGCTGCGTCTGTCACCGGACATTTCACGGATGTTCGCAAGCTTATGGGGGAGAATTAAAATGGAACCGTTTAAGACTTTTGCCTCCGTAGGCGTGCCAATAAATATAGCTAATTGCGATACAGACCAGATTATCCCTGCACGGTTTCTCCGTCGGGGCAAGGACGATCCCGAATATCCAAAGTTTCTATTCCACGACCTTCGTTTTGAAGAAGACGGCTCGGAAAAAGATTTTGTTTTTAACAAGGAACCTTTCCGAAATGGCCGCATATTTGTTGCGGATGTAAATTGGGGCTGCGGATCGTCGCGCGAGAACGCGGTGACCGCGATGGCCGCTAATGGCGTGCGCTGCGTTATCGCGCCGAGTATCGCCGACATACATTATAACAATTGCATTAAGAACGGCGTCCTGCCCATTCGGCTTTCTGATGAAAATTGTAAGAAGTTGCGTCAGCAATTGGGCAATAATCCTGGGGCGGAATTGGCTGTTGATCTTGACGCGCAAAGTGTCACTGGCCCCGATCAGACGACTTATAAATTTGAAATCAATGCTTTTGATAAGCACCGTCTCTTGAATGGGCTTGATGATGTTGGTTTGACGATGGAATTCGAGGATAAGATCGAAACCTTTAAGCAAGTATACCGTTCTAAGTACAGTTGGGCCTCACCGCAGAACACCAACTAGCGAGGATAATGTCCAGATATACTGTCTATCCAAAAGATAAAAAACAGAGGCGAATATGGCGAAAGAAGATTGGGATTTTTCTCATAATTTAGCATCTCAGGCGGAATGGACGCCTGGCCTGAGGGAAATTTTCGAGTATAGGGACCTTGGCATTAAGGCTGCGACGAAGGGGGATTATGTTGCGCATATTGTGCGTTCGAAGGGTTCATCCAATCCGGATGAAGTGCAGCATTGGCATGTCCATCACTGCGATTTTCAATTCGTGATGGTGCTTGAGGGCTGGGCAGAGTTTGAATATGAAGGCCAGGGTGTTCGGCGCATTGAGAAGGGCGACGTAATTAACCAACGGCCGGGCATCCGGCACCGTGAGATAGCCTGTTCAGAAGATTTCCAGGTATTGGAGATTGTCTCTCCAGCGGATTTTGAGACTGAGATCCTTGATGGACCTAAAGCGGCTGCGGAAGCCGCTGAGTAACTGTGACATAGGCAGCCTGCGTCATGAAACTCACTCTTTTTATCAACGCTGAACATAAGGAAGGTGATGATCTTACGCGCCGATTTGCTGAACATACGGAGCAGGTGAGGGTCGCGCGTGATGTGGGTTTCGACGGTGTTGCGGTTGGTATGCATCTCTCATACGGCTCGTCCGCTTGGTTCCCGCCGCTTGAACTCTTGACCAGTCTTGCACCGGTTGCGAGGGGTATGTCGCTTGCGACGAGTATGCTTATTCTGCCACTTTTCCATCCCCTTCTTGTGGCGCAGCAGGCGGCGTATCTCGACATCATATCAGGTGGGAGATTAATTCTTGGTGTAGCTCCCGGATGGACCGAGGACGAATTCAAGGTCATGGACCTGAACTATAAGACGCGAATTAGTCGGTATGTCGAAAGTTTAACCTTGATACAACGCTTATTCGCGGATGAAGAAGTTGATTTCCAAGGCAAACATTTTTCTGTCGAGGGTTTGAAACTCTCAATGAAACCGGTGCAACGTCCGCGCCCCGCGATGTGGTTTGGCGGCAGTGTTGCTAACGCTGTTGCACGCGCGGCGGAATTGGCGGACCCGTCACTTGGTGACAGTTGGGTGGCGTCCTCGCATCTTGTCGCTGAAGTGATTACCAAGCAGGCCGGTGTTTTTCAGAACCGTCTGGACGAACTCGGCAAATCGCGGCCGCAAGAGTTTCCTTTGCTGCGGAATATTGTTGTTGCTGAAGACCGCGAGACCGCCCTACGCGATGCAGGACCATTTCTCGCGGCTAGCTATCGAATTTTCGGCCAATGGGGCCTATTTACGGGTCCAGTCGGGGGCGATAAGGAACAACTCGATATAGAGGAATTGATTGAAGGCCGTGTCATAATCGGCTCGCCTGAAGAATGTGTAGAACAGCTTATAGCGCTTAAAGATGGAACCAATCTCACGCGCTTGGTGGCGCGAGTTCAGTGGCTCGGAATGGATCAGGATATTGTCTTACGTACGATCAAGTTGCTTGGTGAACGAGTGGCACCGGAAGTGCGGTGATATATTGCTTGATGCTAATAGGGTGTTCGACGGTGGCGGAAATCAAGCAGCATTAGTCTATTGAATAGAAATGGACACCATTCTTTCGATCTAACTTTTTGAGTTTGCGAATATTAAGCGGCTGACAAGACGCGCTGGCCATTTCGTAGCAGCGTCAGGGGTTCACCCCAATTGCCGATTGGTATTATGTGGGTAACTAAGCCCGCTTCGCCAATGCCTGCATCCTGCATCCAGAGATGGACGGTGAAGGCGGGAGGTTCACCCGCTATAGATAGTGTGCGCTCTTCACCCATCTCCAATGCAAACGGATAGCAAGTCGTGGGTGCAGCAAATCCAATGGTGCCACCAAATTGGCACGTAAATGGCCTATGCGCGTGGCCGGCGATAAGACGAATTACCTGCGGGTGCCGTCGGATAATAGCTGCCAAATCAGCGCCACCCTCGATGAGGCCATTACTAACTGGGCCAGTCATCCCAGAGCCAAAGGGCGGATGATGCATCGCAACAATTGTTGGCTTGTTTGGCGATTTGGCGAGAGTTTGATCCAGCCAGTCCTGTCGCTCTTTACAGAGACCGCCCGACACTTCGCCCGCCCTGACGGAATCGCAACAGACGACACGGACTGGAAGATTGTCGATCGTGTAATGCAGAAATGTTCCCTCTTTCGGCATCCAGTCCGTATCGGAAAAGGCTTTTCGGAATGGGTCTCGCCCATCGTGGTTTCCTGGTATCGCGTAAAATGGCGCTTCTAGATCCGCGATCAATTCCCTGAAATATCGGTATCTCCCCAAAGAACCGTGATGTGCCATATCGCCAGTATGCAGCACCATTGCTGGCGATGGCTTCATTCGATTGATTGCCTCGACCACGGCGCGCAAATTGGCTGCCGTGTCGAAACGCTCGTAGGCCAAGCTGCCGGGTTCTTCTATGTGTGTATCGGTAATTTGCACGATGATCACAGCGGAGTGCTCCCTTCCTACTGTAGCCTAAATCCATCGGACTGGCCTTAGAAGATACATTTCCTATTGCTGCAGCATACCGGAATGCTTACCAAGCATCAAAATCGATTTTACAATTTCTGATAGGAAATTATGCCGCATCTGGCATTTAAGCTTGGCCGCTCAGCGGCCATTGCCAACGCTGGGAGCGTTTTCGGGATCGCCACGGTGAGGAGGTAGGTTTTCATGGGAATTAACGTGTGGATGAAAGGTAAAAGTGAAGTCGCTCTTGGAGCGGCGACTCATGAAGTGTGCAACATGGCATCAAAAATTGGCCAGGTTATGGCAGCGATAGTTGATAACGCTGAAGACCGAGCGGCGGTATCGTGTAGGCATCCAGGTTTCAATGGCGCCTGTAAATACTTGGGGTTGTGTGGCCATGACTGAGCAATTGACCGTTCTGCTTGCTGGACAAATGTCTGAACCGCGCGCTGAGTGGCTGGCTAAGCAACTTTCCACAAATTGGAGGATTGATACTTGGTCTGAGGATGAGCCGTTCGATCGTTTCTCGGAATTGGTTGTCCAAGCCGATGCTGTTGTGGGGGGGCGAATTAAGGGTGATTGGCCGCCCGTCCCCAGCTTGAAGCTGTATCAGGTGCCGTTTACAGGTTACGAATTCCTGAAGCCAGAGGACCTGCCGCGAGGTTGCACGCTCTGTAATTCTTATGGCCATGAAGTCGCCATCGCTGAATTCGTCATGTTGGGCATGCTGGAACGCGAGATTGGCATTTCGAAATATGACCAAGAGTTCCGCGAATTCGGATGGAAGGGCCGGGTGCCAGGGGTCGGGCCAAACCATGGCGAACTCTCTGGTAAAACCATCGGCATTGTCGGCTATGGGCATATCGGTAAGGCCGTCGCGTTGCGTGCAGCTGCGTTTGGTATGCGGACGGTCGCTGTCAATCGCACGGTTGGTAATGTGCCACCGCCTCTGCAGGCGTTCTATGGGCTCGATCAGCTCGATATACTGTTGAGCGAAAGCGACTATGTCGTCATCACGCTTCCCACTGCGCCCGAGACACGTGGCTTGATAGATGTTCACAAGTTCGGTCGCATGAAATCGGATGCGGTGATTGTAAACGTTGGTCGTGCACCAGTTATCGTGGAGGAGGATCTATATAATGCTCTGGCAGAGAGGCGTATCGGCGGGGCTATTATCGATGTCTGGTACGGTTACCCTACGCTGGAAGACCCGGAGCGAAAGCCCTCCCATTATCCGATATGGGAGCTAGACAATGTCATTATGACGCCGCATTGCAGCTCCCGAAGCGTTGTGTCTCGCGAGCGACGTTGGATGACCGTCCCTCGGAACCTCGATCATTTGGCGCGGCGTGAGCCTCTTGAAAACATCGCCTTTCAAGGCAATGCATAGAACATTCAATATGGTCTTTTCTCTTTCGGTGCTAGGTGGGATTGGGTGATAGAATAATCCACCTTGTTGGGCGCAATTGAATTTGGCGAGCGACTGTGCATGGTATCCTCGTCGAACAGACATGGAGAATTTGATCAAACCTATCGCGTTAAACCGAATGAGCGATCCGGAGGTTATTATCGCCTCGGCACACGCATTGCCGGTGCGGCGGGATGTTGGCGGAATATTACGCAACAACAATGGTGGATTGGTCTCGGTTTAGGGGTATCTCGTTCATCGGGTACAATTTGGGAGTACAGGATATGAAAGCGGGTTTTATCGGAACTGGCAGCATGGGTGCACCGTTGGCCGCAAACATCTTGGATCAAGAGAAGTCGCTTGTCGCCTACGACATAAATCCGGAGGCGACAGAAAAACTTGCGGAGAAGCAGGCGCGGATTGTTAATTCGCCAGTCGCCGTAGCGGACGAATCCGAGCTAGTTTTCGCTTGCATGCCGAGTATCGAGAGCTTTCGAACAGTCGTCGCAGGTGAAGAAGGTGTTATTCACGGTAAGCAGATGAAAACCTTCGTCAACCTCGGCACCATGGGAACGGAAGCGGTCGCAGAGATGGAGGAAACTCTTTCGGCAAATGGCATCCCAATGCTCGACTCGCCGATCACCGGTGGCGTGCAAAGGGCGTGGGACGCAGATATCACGGTCATCACTTCGGGCCCACAAGCCGTCTACGATCAGGTCGAGCCCTTTCTCAAGGCGTTTGCCCGCGACATTCACTATGTTGGCGACAAGGTGGGTCAGGCCCAAATTGCCAAGGTATGTAACAACATCATGTCTTTTACGAATATGGTGATAGGACTGGAAGCCCTGACTTTGGCATCGAAAGGCGGTGTTGATCCGCAAAAGGTCCTTGATGTCATCAATTCTGGCTCAGGACAGAACAGTGCCACTTTGACGAAGATCCCTAACTTTGTGATGAAGGGAAATTTTAATATGCAAGCGCCGTTACACATTATTGCTAAGGATGCGATGCTATGGCGTATGGAGTCGGAGCGCCTCGAAGTTCCCCAAGGTGTTGCGAGTGCAACCTATCAAACCATTCAACAAGCTTTGGCGATGGGGCTACGCGGTGGCGACTTAAGTGAAATTGTAAAGGTTATCGAGCGAGCAGCGGGCGTTGAAATTCCAAAATCGAAGGACTAATCCTTTCGCATGGTCATATCTAAACTCGGTGTCCGCCGTTCTGCGGGTGTGTGACGAACAAGATTGTCAAATGAGTTTTGGCGGTCTGAGGTTTGAAACCTCACTAGTGATCGATTGCCATGGCGCGGGCGTCGAGCACCGCCTGGGCCCAATCTGCGGGATGTTCTTGCGGTATGTTATGCCCAATATCACTGAACACGCGGTGCTCGTGTGGCCCGGTGAAGAAATGGGCTTGGTCCAATGTAGAATAAATTGAGACACCATCCGAATCGCCATCGATCGTGATGGTTGGAATAGTGATTGGCGGTTGTGCGGTTAATCGCGTTTCTATATGTGCGACCGCTGGGTCGCCTGCCACGAGTCCGTATCGATGTCGATAGGAATGGATTACGACGTCGACAAAATCTGGATTCTCAAAGGCTTTGGAACTTTGCTCGAATGTTGCATTGCTAAAGTTCCATTTGGGCGACCAAAGGGACCAGCAATGCCGTATGAGATCCCGGCGGTTCTCGGTGAGGCCCCGCCGCCCCCGTTCAGAGTGGAAATAGTACTGATACCAATGTGCGGCTTCGGCGGCTGCGGGCGCTGGTTCTATCGAGCGCGCAATATTCTGGATGTTGTAGGAATTGCCTGAGACCAAAGCGATAACGCGGTCTGGCCAGAGCGCGGAGACGACACAGCAACCCCGCCCGCCCCAGTCGTAGCCGCCGATCACCGCACGATCGACGCCCAGCGCATCCATCAGTGCCAATAGGTCGGCGCCAAAGGCAGCTTGTTCGCCTGAACGTGGTGTTTTGTCCGAGAGGAATGACGTCCCTCCATAGCCTCGCATATAAGGCACAATGACGCGTGCGCCTGCGTCAGCTAGTATGGGCGCGGACGCTGCATAGGCGTGAACGTCGTAAGGAAAGCCGTGCATCATAAGACAGGGCCAGCCATGTGCCGGGCCGTATTCCTGGTACTGAACCCGTAACACACCCGCTTCGACCGTCTTGAAGTTCATTCCGTGTCTCCATTCATAAAACCAATTTAAGAATTAAAAATTGACGCTAGTTTTGCCAGTTGATCAAGCCACTTGGATGTTGCGGTCAGGTTATGAGTATGATGGGAGCATACCCTCGAAGCAGCGTTGGGCAAAAATTTGGAATTACCAGCCGAATGTACCAAATCCCAGGTTGGTATATCTTTCAAAATCGAGGGTTTTGTTTTGTAATCAGAGGCTTCGTGATTTTTTCATGTACTGCACCACCGTTTCTTCGAATAAATTTCCACAATTGCCACGATGGCAGCGAAGCTGCTTCTAAGCGCACCAATCAGAGATTTAGGGGCAGCATGAGGCAAACCGAAAGATTAGTCTTCCTGACGCAGAATTTCGCGCTGAGTTTTCCCCTTGTATTCTGTGCGGTAGACACCCCGGCGTTGAAATTCTGGGACCATTAGATCGACGAACTGATCTATAGCTCCGGGGGTAAAAATTGGCGTTAGCATAAAACCATCGCCGCCGACTTTTTCTATGAAGGCTTCCATCTGATCAGCGACACTTTTGACGGTGCCGATGAATTGCGGCAGGCCAACCCCCTGTCCGTGCCGGTGCGCAACCTCGCGGAGTGTCATACTACTGCCATCTGGCTTCAGGAAGCGGGTTCGCATGCGCTGCAGTTCTGGCTCCTTACGCTCGGTCATTTTGGCATCGAGAGGAATTTTTGAAAGGTCATAGTCGAGATGGGCGGAGAGGATCGTCATGCCGGCGTCGAGCGGCACCAGCGCATTATGTTCTTCCTGTAATTCAACAGCGTGTTCTTCGCTTTCGCCGATAATCGGCTGCGCGCCGAACAGAATGCGGCAATGGTTGGGGTTGCGACCGAGCGTCTCCATACGTCCCTTCACCTCGGCAAAATATTCGGCCGCGTTTTCCACACGGGGCTGTATAGCGAAAATGCCGTCGGCATACTTGGCAGCAAAATCCATGCCTTTTGGCGAGGTGCCTGCCTGTAGTATAGCAGGCCCGTTTTGCGGCGACCGGACGACGTTCAGTGGTCCCCGGGATTTGAAGAAACGACCTTCATGCTCGATCCGTCGGACTTTCGAGGCGTCGGCGAAAATCGCGCCATCCTTGTCCAAAACCACCGCTTCTTCGTCCCAACTGTCCCATAACTTACGGCAAACCTCGATATACTCGTGCGCCTGATCATATCGAGTGTCCGCATCGGCGCGCTCGGTCCCGTAGTTAGCCTGCTGATTCCGGTTGATTGAGGTGACAACATTCCAGGCGGCTCTGCCGTTAGTCAAGTGGTCTAATGTGCCCCACATACGCGCCGCATAGAATGGATGTTGGTTACTGGTCGAGAATGTAGCACCGAGGCCGATATGTTTAGTTACTGCGGCAAGCCAGCCTAGCAGGACAATTGGATCATGCTCCGGTGCCTGCGCAGCATATCGTATGGCTGGCTCCAGCGAGCCCCTATATGTGTCTGAAATGTAGTTGAGGTCTGCGAAGAAAACCATGTCGAATAAGCCGCGTTCGCAGGTCTTCGCAATGTGCTGATAGAGCTCGGGCCGAGCCCAGTTATCCCTAGTGAACTTGGTCTTTGGATGGCGCCACATGGCGAGACTGTGATAGCTTGGTCCGTGAACCAGAAATTGCGCGAAATGTATTTTCTTTTTGGCCATATTCGGACCCTACCGTGTCTTACAGACATTGCAACCGCTCCCGCCGGTTTAGTTTCTAAAGCATGAAGGGAAGAAAAAGAGCATTGGTTGCGGGGGCGTCTGGCGTTGTTGGACGCCGCCTCACAGAGTATCTCCATGGTCTCGATGACTGGGATGTTATAGGCCTTTCGCGCCGTGCCCCACTCGGCGGCAATGCGGCCGTGCACATCAAAGTGGACCTGACCGATCCGGTAGATGTGCGCGTCAAACTTGGAACTATGACTGACATCACGCATATATTTTACGTGGCGCGTTTCGACCACGAAGAAGGATCACAGGAGCCGATTGAGACTAACGTTGCGATGTTTAAGAATCTAATCGATACAGTAGTGCCTGTGGCGTCAGGTCTGGCGCATGTCCATACTGGCAGTGGTCATAAGAACTACGGCCTGCACAAAGGACCTACTGCCACACCGGCGCGCGAAGATTCGCCGCGCTTTCCTGGGCCAAGCTTTTACTACGAGCAGGAAGATTATATTCGTGCTTTGCAAGTGGGGCAGCCCTGGTCTTGGTCTTCCGCCCGTCCGACCGGGCTCTGCGATACCGCACCTGGCATCACTCGCAGTATGATTAGCCTGATCTGCGCCTACGCGGCGATCCGGAAGGAACTGGGGCTACCGTTTAATTTTCCCGGCACAGAGGGAAATTATCACGCGCTTTATCAATGCACGGATGCATTGCAACTTGCTAAGGCGACGGTCTGGATGGCATCGGACCCCAATTGTGCCAATCAGGATTTCAATATCACCAATGGAGATTTTTTTCGTTGGTCATCGCTCTGGCCGAAATTTGCAGACTATTTTGGCATGAAAATGGGATCAGTGGAGACAGTCGATCTCTCTGTATACATGGCCGATAAGGACGTGATATGGCAGCGAATTTCAGAAAATCATGGCCTTTTTAACCAGCCTCTTGACCAGGTGGGGATGTGGTCTTATTGGCGTCACCTTTGGACGCCGGATTGGGATATCATCTCTTCGATGACTAAAGCTCGGCAATTCGGTTTTCACGACATAGTCGATTCGGAAGCGATGTTCTTACGTATGTTTGATCACTTTCGCGCTGAGAGAATATTTCCGTAATAGCTCGCTAGAGCCGAGAAAGTCTTGGTGTCCAGCCGCCGACCAGAACTTCTCCCGGATGCTCGGGCGGAGCTAAATGCGTGAGGTCCAGTTCGTCTAACAATGCCCATGCAAGGCAAATGTTGGAACATAGGAACGGTTTGCCCGTTCGTTCTGTTAGTGCGGCCACAGCAGGAAGACTAGCCATGCCGGAGCCAGTGACGACGATGGCATCGGCTCGCTCGGTCTCAAGCACCTTCGAGGCTTCCAGCATGCTTTCTGTTCGCAGGCCATAAATATTTACGGTGTCGTTTGTGTCTTCTGGCATTGAGGCGACAGAGACCACCTCGTAGCCCTTTTCAGACCAATAGGTGGCACTTAATTCGGTTAGCCAATTAGGATAGGGACTGAACAACGCTAACCGTTTCGTGCCTAGCCGCTGCAAGGCGCGGTGGATTGCCTGCGAGGATGAAATAATCGGATATCCCATTTTTACTGACATAGCGGCAAGCCGTCTGTCTTGGTCGATATCGGGTAGATAGGCTGTGGCGGTAAAGGAGAACCCGAAGGCGTCAATTCGAGCTTTACCAAAGGCCTTCAAGCTGGTCTCGAGGTTGTCGATATACTCGTAGAACCGTAAACGCGCGTCATCTGCCTCGCCGGTCAAGCGTGTTACCAGCATGCCAACCCCGTCTGGAAGGAGGGCAGAAAATTCTGCCTCGACCACAGGGTTAGTCTGCGGCGGGGCGATGCCGATCAAAGCGTGGCGGGCATATTCACGGGCGGGCATTTTACCTTCCTCGGGCAAAGTGTGGCTGGTCTCTCACTCTACCCTCTTCTGACCGCTAAGGGGAGTATGGTGAGGGCACCTTAAAGTCGCGCCAATCTTGCTGACCAACCACCGATCAGGGCCTCCCACGGTTCACACGGTGATGCTAAATCTGCAATCCCAAGCTCGTCGAGAAGCGCCCAGGCGAGGCAATTGTTTGAGCACAGTATTGGTTTCCCTGTCCGCTCAAACAAAGGTCGGATTGCTGGCAGGACCGGCATACCGGTCCCAGTAACGACTATGACGTCAGCTTCTTCCGTTTGCAGTGCGTCGGATGCGTCTAAAAACCTGGCCGAATTCAGGCCATAGATATTAACGGTGTCCGATGTGTCGTCCGGCATTGTGCCCCACGAGACGATATCGTAGCCGAGTCCTGTCCAATAATCGCGACTCGCTGTGGTCAACCAATCTGGATATGGACTGAACAGTGCGATCCGCTTGGCGCCAAAGCAGCACAAAGCACGCTGAATTGCCATAGCCGAGGAAAGGATGGGCACGCCGCGCGCGACCGATGCGGCGCCAAGGGTATCGGCTTCATCGGTTCCGAATAGATAGGCGGTTGCCGTACAGGCAAAGCCGATGGCGTCGGGCGTAGCTTTGCCATAGGACGTGAGGCTCTGATTGAAGTTTTCTAAATACTGATGGAACCGGGTCTTTGGGTCATCTGCCACGCCCGTAAGCCGTGTTACCAGTTTACCGACCCCATCTGGCAGCAAGGCGGTATATTCGGCCTCCACCACTGGGTTAGATTGCGGCGGCGCAATGCCGATTAAAGCGTGGCGGGCATATTCGCGGTTGGGCATGGTGGCATCTCACCAATTGTCATTACTTCAGAGTCGAGCATCCAGTATTCCGCGGCATATTATAGATTTGTGCTCCGTTAATTAGCCACTAACTCTTGAGCTTCGGCCAGGCTCACCTTGCGCTGGGCGAGAAGGGCCACGGTTATTGGGTCTTCGTCCTGCGGAATGGCGAGCGGGTCCTGTGGGCTGAGACGATGGTCGATGACCATACGGGCCAAAATTAGCCGCCGTGCATCTTGGTTCTGTGTTCCGAGTTGTGCCCCCTCGCGGGCGAGTAGTGATGCGCTAGTTACGTGATATAGCGCGTCTGAGGCCTTGCGGGCCATGGTTTCGTTACCCGAGGTCGCAATCTCTTCGGCCATCGTCAGCGCCCGCTCCGCCGCCAACTGCAGGGTGCCGCGGAATTGGCCCGGAATGTCGGGGGTGTTGGCGGTCAAATCCTGAAGACTGTCGCTAAGGGCCTTGTGCGCGCCGGCCTTAGCGATTGCACGGGTTGTGACGTCAAGCGCATTGATATTGGAGGTTCCCTCCCACAGAACTCCGAGATGGGCATCGCGGACGAGTCGACTGTTGACCCAGTCCTCAATGTAGCCGTTGCCGCCACGGATCTCCATGGCGTCGGTGGCGACCTTGATATTATCGCGACAGGTTCGAAACTTCAGCAATGGTGTGAGGATGCGCAGTAGTTTGCTCGCCTGCGTGTTGCCAGCATCGGATAACTCCAATTGGTGGCCCGTGTACATTGCCATAGAAAGCGCTTGTTCCGTCGGCACCATGATCTTAATCAACTGACGCCGTAGGAGCGGTTTCTCGATGAGGGTCGTACCGAAAGCTTCCCGGTTACGGGCGACGGCGAGCGCTTCATTTAGGCAGCGGCGCATCATGGCGGCGGCGCGCACGCCATGTGACAAACGCGACATGTTTACCTGATCCATCATCTGCTTCAAGCCGGAGTTTTTACCAAGGCCGACCTCACCTAAAGGATAGGCGACTGCCCCTTCGAATATTATTTCGCCTGACGCCATTGACTTGGTGCCGAGTTTGTCCTTGAGGCGAACAATTCGGTACTTGTTGCGGCTGCCGTCGTCGAGGTGGCGCGGCAATGCGAATAGGCCAAGGCCACCGGTGCCATCGGCCGCGCCTTCTGGGCGGGCCAGCAGCAACGCTACATCAGCATCGGCGCAGGAGCAGAACCATTTATCGCCGTATAAACGCCACTCGCCGTTTTCATATTTGGCGGTGAGCTCGACCTGGCCGACGTCGGAGCCGCCGGTCTTCTCGGTCATAAACTGGGCGCTCTTGATAATCTTAGACATATCTTGGGTATGCATGCCGGGAAGAAAACGCTTCTTCGTCCTGTCATCGGCGTAGCGCTCGATTAAAACAGCGGAAGTGTCGGTTACTGAGATGGGACACATAAGGCCAAACTCAGACTGGACGAAGAGGTATTGGAAGACATACTTCGCGAGCGCGGGGACTTTGTTTTTCCAGCCGTGCACTCCCGAGGTATGGGACATGCAATGAATGCCAAAATCGCCAAACCCAATCTTCTCCATTTCTCGATAAGCGGGATGAAATTCTATCCAGTCTTCGTCGCGGCCGAAGGGGTCGCGGGCATGTAGGACTGGCGCGTGTTTATCGGCCGTCCGGGCCAACTCGTCGAGACGGCTGCCGGCAATCTCGCCGAGGCGATTGTAGTGCGGTGTCATATGTTCGCGAAGGTCGTTTGGCAGGTAGAGTTTAAGGAGGCCTTGCAGGCTGTCGTCTATTTTGAAGAAGTTTTCGCCGTTCGCACCTGGCGCGATCCAATCAGAATTGGTTTTCTTTTCTTCTATGTTTTTGTCGACAAGCAAGTCGTTCATGGGAGTATTTTCCTAGCGCACATGATGTTTACGTCCGTTGTAGACTTGGTGCAGTTTGCCTCGCAAATGATTAATTCATAGAATTGACTAAGTTTTAGTTACTCCAGATTCTTATGGCTTGTCGTTCGCCGCCTAAATAAGGCTAGCGATAGGACTTGAGCGCGTTTCGACCTTTAGGCGGAGTGAGGGGATTTTGATGACTGATCGTGCTGCTCGATTGGCCCGTGCCCGTGGCTATCCTTATCCTTATCCCGGCCGGTCTTACGTTTGGCAACGAGGGGTCGTTGTCGATTTCGACCTTAGACTCACTGAGGGCCGGACAGCGGTCTTGGCTGTCGGGTCGAACCGGGCACCGAGCCGGCTAGACCAGAAGTATCTTGGAAAGTATGAGGAAGCGATCCCGGTCCAGCATGGGCGTCTTAAGGATTTTGACATCGTTTATGCGGCGCATTTGACACGCTATGGTTCGGTTCCGGCGATGTTGCAGCGGGCCTTGGGCACCACGGTTGAGCTGGCGGTGACATGGCTAGATGATAAACAACTTGAGATTATGCACGCGACGGAAGGCGGGTATCATTACGCTGAGATCAAAGGCGTGGATTTGACGTATGATGATGGTACGCAGGCGGATAGCGTCCATTTATATGTAGGCCGTGAAGGCCATCTGGTTCATAAGGAGCAACCTATAGCTCTAATCGAGATTGACGGGCGAGCACGCCCGCACGCGGCGCGTAATACGGCGGAAGTACTGGAGATTGTTCACCAGCGCGTCGCGCCCGAAATGGGGCAAGAAGATTTTATTCTCCGGGTGATCGACGACACAGCATTTCGGCGGGACTGTTCGGCTCAAATTTCGTCAGACGCTGTGCAGTTCGCCTATCCCTATGCCAAGAAGCCCGGCGGTCTCGTAGACTGACACTAACTCGTTTCGGTTTTGACGACACCGTCATTGTAAAGCGCCTTAATTTCATCGTTGCTGTATCCAATTTCACGAAGAATCGGTTCATTGTGTTCGCCAAGTAGTGGCGTGACTCGGCCGTTCGGCGTATCGGTGTTTATGAAACGAATGTAATTGCGGGCTAGGCGTAGCTTGCCAGCGCGGGCGTGTTCGTGTTCTGAAACCATGTTGTTGGCGGTAGCATGAGGATCGTCAAGGAAAAACTCACTGTCACCGGATTGTGCTTCGAGAGCTGGCACGCCAGCGTTTTTTAGAGCTTTCAAAGTTTTTGTGAGTGTCAAATTTTCGAAAGCGGTAGCCATGCTTACGGCGAAAGGGGTTGCGTTCGGATGGATATCAGAGGGTTCTGCTTCAGGTGCTGGGAGTCCGGCTAGCTCACGTATGGCCGTGCGCTCGTCATCATTGCGGGCAGTGACGTAGACCCAACCGTCTTTCAAACGGTATAGACGATGATAGGGATGGAGGCCGAATTGTTCTTTGTCAGCCAGAGGGCGCTCAGGTTTACCGGCATATCGGGTAAACCAGGGCGAACTGAGAAGGACAGCGCTATTTAATAGGTTGCCGTCCACCCGTTGCACCGTGCCGGTCCGAGCTCTAGCAAATAGGGCTAATACGGTGCCAAGGGCCCCCATGGCGCCGTTTGTATAGTCTGTCGGAGCCAATTGCGCGGGGAAGACTGGTGGGTTCTCCGGGCCGCCTTGCGCGCGTTCCATTCCCATAAGAGCTTGCGCTAAGGGGTCTATGCCTGGTCGCTTAGAATAGGGACCGGTCCAGCCGTAGCCGGTGAGATGGGTTTCAATCAAGGTCGGATTGATGGCGCGGCCTATTCCCATGCGCTCGGTAGCGTGCGGACGCAAGTTTGCTAACAGCGCGTCAGCTGTGGCTGCGACCCTTTGCACAATGCCTTTACCGGCTTCGGAGCTTGTGTCAACTGAGATTGAGCGTTTGTTGAAATTAATATTGTAGAAGTATGTGCGCCCGATCGGACGCGAAAGGTCGCCGGTCAGCGGCTCCAGCTTGATGACGTCCGCGCCAAGGTCGCCGAGCAAGCGTCCTCCTGTTGGGCCCGCGATCAGATTAGTAATCTCGAGTATTCTAATACCAGTCAATGGCAGTGGGTCCCGCTGGCCGGTATTAGGGGCATCGCTCGGTTGTGCTTTTGGATAGTCAGGTGGAAGCCCCACATACGCGTCAGCGATATTCATTCGCGGGCCTTTCACCCGTCCTGGCATTTCGCTTAATCGTATGGGCACTCCCATTTGATCGACCGTACCCATGGCTGGATCGTCGAGCGTGATGACCATCTCATTATGAAGGATTTGTTTGTCGGCCATGCCTTCTTCTGTTAGTCGGGCCGGCGCAAACGGAACATCAGCCGCTTCAAATTCCTTGGCCCAATCTGCCTGTGATCGGCTTGCGATGATGTCGGCTAAGATTCCGCGGAGCTCCATCTCCGCTTCCTCTTCGCCGCCGCGGCCTTGGTCAAATCTCTCTTCCTGAATGAGATCGCCGATCCCCATAAGCTCGGCGGCAATGGCCATAAAACGGACGTGCACGCAGCCAAGCTGAATGTATTGGCCATCTCTACATTTGTAGACACTGTAAAACGGTGCGCTTCCAGAGGGGTGTGTCTGAAAAGTGTGTTTGGGTATAAATTCGCCAAGCACCTTTGGATGGTAAAGGAGGGCACCCGCCATCATCGTTGTCTCGACGGCGCGCCCGCGCCCGGTTGTCTCTCGAGCGAGAAGTGAGGACGCGATCCCAAGGCAGGCAAGTAATGCGCTGCCGACTGTTGGCAGGGGGTGGACGACATGCACGGGCGCCGGTCGGAAGCCAGGCATACCACTAAGTACACCCATACGTGCGAGCACTAGGTCGTCGATCGGTGGCTCGTCCTTTAAAGGGCCGTGTTTTCCAAAGGCGGTTATAGAGCAGCTGATGAGGCGAGGATTAATGCTTTTTAGCCATGCGGCATCAACCAAATGTTGGCCGAGTGAACTTGGCTCAAAATCATCGATTAGGATATCAGCGCCTTGGACAAGTCGGCGGAACAACTCAGCCTTGTCTCTGTTTTCCGCAGCATTGTCGAGATCGAGTTTGAGCAACTCCTTGCCGCGATCCCAAACTATGAACCCACCTTTGCGCATCTTTTTATCATCCGGATGAACGACGCGAATGACGCGCGCACCGTGGTCCGATAAAAACATAGTCGCGAGGGCGGCTGGTGCGCCGGTACTGAGGTCGAGAACGGTTATACCATCAAGTGTGCTAGCCATGTTACCTCCTGCCGGAAAATAAGATGGCCCAGCGGAAGGCCGTGTCGATGGGGTTCAATTGTTTTGATGGGAGGCTGCTTTCCGGTCCCGGTATGTTCTCACGAAGGCAAGGCTCCAGATGTAGGCAACCCATCCGCTCAAGGTGGCCCAAGGGATACAACCAACAATCATCGCAGCGCCCGGCCCCTTTATGGTTGCAAGAAACCAGCTGGATGTTGCCTCCCAGTTGCCAAGGCTTACGTTTTGCCAACCATCAATTAATTGGAGAAAAACCTCGTATCCCGCGAGATCATCGAAGCGTCCGAGCATGAATTGGCCACTGATGAAAAACAGGTAGTAAAGCGGTGGCAAGGTGAAAATATTAGATAGCCAAGTCCAGGCGAGGGCGTTGACCAAATTGAAATCCCAATTAAAGAGTTTTCGCGCGGCAATCCAATTCGCAAATACGAGGGGCATCTGGATGCCAACTGTGGGGGTCATCGCCCAGGCGACGCCAATCATGACGCCTCGCGCTGTGTGTTCTGGAGCATGCCGGCTGCGCTTCAACGGAACAATGAGACGATAGCGCAACACACGCATCAAACGTTGCCTAAGCGTGTATTTTTGATCTGGTGCCAAGGAGCCGCCTCCGCGCATTTCGACGGAGGGGAATGTGTGACAGGCCCTCCATTAATTCAAGCCGACATCTTTCCCTCGGCAAACGGATCTGCATCCTCAGGAAGTTTGTAAATTGTAATAGTCTCATCACGACCTCGGAGCTCGGCGTCACAAATCGGAAAATTAGATAGGTCTACACGAGCCTGTTTCGCCGTATCGGCAGAAATAACGATGCCACAATCGAAGTCTTTGGTAAGGCTCTCTAAGCGCGCTGCAATGTTAACATTGTCCCCAATGGAACTTAAAATTGGCCTAGCTGGCGGTCCCATCGTTCCAACGATGGCCTCACCACTGTGGATGCCAACACCAATCCGCAACTTGCGGCCCAGTTCGCTTTCGAAACTGTGATTGAGCCGGTCCATTCGGCGATGCATTTCAACTGCACCGGCAATGGCCTCTCGGCATCCAGCCTCATAACCACTCTCCAAGCCGTAAAGCGCCATTAGGCCATCACCGTTAAAATTCGCATAATGTCCATTTGTTGCTTTTAGCGCTTCGGACATTTCGAAGAAGAACCGGTTCAAAATGAGCATCACGTCATATGGCATGCGTTCCTCACCAAGCTTGGTTGAGCCACGCAGATCGACAAATAAAATGGCGACTTGGCGTTCCTGCCCCTGAACACCACCTGGCAGGCGGCCGTCGCGTGCTGTCGCGTTTGGAGGAAGAAGTGGGACGATCGAGACGTTGTGTTGAGGTCGGGTTTGGCATGCAAGCCGGACGTCTTGGGGCGCGCTTATACGCCCAAGTGCTTTTGCTTCGAGCTCCGATGCTTTGTCGAGGTCGGTCATTCCTTCCGTCACTTGAACTCGACACGTGGTGCAACGCCCGCGCCCACCACAAACGGACGCATGTGGGATGCCTGCAGTTTGGATAAACTCTAAAATGCTTTGGCCGACGGGGCCTGACATTGTTTTACCGTTGGCATACTTGATCCGAACCACACCCAGCCGGTTGCGATATATACGCCGTATAAACCGGGCGAAAAATACGGAGGCTAAGGTTGCGGCAAAAACCCCAAACGAGATTGGTATGCAGTCGAGTACGAACTGAACTTCACTTTGCGGCGCTTCTGTGAGGCCCTTGCGCACACTTTGAAGCCAGCCAGGGTTGGTGGCCTTTCGCTCTATCAACTTGCCGGCCTGAATAAAGCCAAGCCATCCAAGCAGTGGAATGACCGTGGCAACCGAATAAAACAATGCTTCGTATTTTTCGAAAAATGGTTTAACGCGAAGCCAAAAATGAAGGCCAACGCACAGGTGCGTCCACACGATAAAGATCAGCGCGGTCTGTTTCCAAAAATTGGCGTCGTTTAACCAAAGAAATGATAGGGAATAGAAATAGGTCGCTTCGAAATCAAACAAGAATGGAATGAGCCGTGAGCCAATGACGTGTTCTATTAACAAAAGGGGCACCATTAGGCCAAAGGCCAACTGGATTGCGGTACTCAGTCTCAGTCGTAGGTGGCTTCTTTTATAAAGGGCGTAAAGAGCTAGCAGAAAATGAATAATAATAGAGCCATAGAGTGCAACCACCCCTGGTGGGCTCTGCCAAATGGCTCCATGCGCTTTGCGATAGTTTTCCATTGCGTTGATGGAGATCAAACCGAGTGCATGGTTGATCAAATGGGAGGTAATAAAAACCGCAATTACCAATCCGGTATAGAGCCGCATATCCCGTGCTGAAATTTGGGAACCTCGGATTGTTTTTTTCTCTGACATATCACCTTTCTATCGGTTGGACGTGTTACTGCGTCTTTCCGGCTACCAGGGAAGCCGCGATTAACAGTCCCAGCCATTTGTTTGATTTGAACTTAGCAAGGCAATCCTGTGGATCTGCAATATTTAGTTTGAGGACTTGCCATCCGAACTGCATGGTGGCGATGCCGACGCCAACATAATAAAGGTTATTCATCTCCGCACGGAGGCCGGCATTAGCAAACATTACAAGAGTGGCACCATAGAATACCGCAACCCAATAAGGGGTGCGCTGACCGAATAGAAGGGCTGTCGAACGAACACCTACTAAGGCATCATCTTCTTTGTCTTGATGGGCGTAGATTGTGTCATAACCCAAGGTCCAGAAGAATCCTGCAGCATATAGGTAAAACGCAGCTGCGTCTAAGGTGCCGTTAATTGCGGACCAACCAACAAGTATGCCCCAATTAAATGTGAGTCCGAGCCAAGCCTGCGGCCAGTAAGTAATTCGCTTCATAATCGGATAGAGCGCGACCAATACAAGGGATATTACGGCGATGAAGATTGTGAATTTATTGAACTGGAGAAGCACTAGCAGGCCGATTCCAGAGAGTGCTGCTAAAAAGATTGCCCCGGAGAATACGCTGATTTCACCCGTGGCAATAGGGCGTAGCGCAGTTCTGGCGACTTTGGCATCATAATCGCGGTCAATTATATCATTCCATACGCAACCGGCTCCTCGCATTACAAAGGCGCCTATCGCAAACAACAGAGCGTAATAGATTGTTTGCGGTGCGTTTTCACCTCCTGCTGCTGCAAGGCCCCACCAACAAGGTAGGAGGAGAAGCCAGGTACCGATTGGTCGATCGACACGGGCCAGCGTTAAATAAGGCCAAATTCGTTTTGGCGTCAGGCGGAATATCCATCCCTTCGTCTTAATATCGCTTGGATGAGTAGTTTGGTCGGTTTTCGTGTCCTCTGACATAAGCTAAGTTTGCCGGATACCAGTAGGGGCGACAAGCAAGGGAATTATGGTAGTGAATGCAGGTGTTCGTGCGAGGTTACACGTGGATCAGGAACTCGATACTGGGCAATTCATCAATCTTAGCGGCAATCAATCGCATTATCTTAAAAATGTTCTCCGGTTGGCACCTGACGCCGAAGTAGCGTTGTTCAACGGAAAAGATGGCGAGTGGCTGGCACGCATCGACCGCGTCAGCCAAAGATCAATTTCATTGGAGGTTCGTAGGTTGTTGCGGGCGCAAGCTGTGGAGCCGGAGCTCTGGCTCATGTTCGCGCCCATAAAGCGTGCTCGGCTCGATATCATTGTTCAGAAAGCTGTCGAACTAGGCGTATCGCGCCTCATACCTATTTTTACCGAGCGGACCGAAGTAAAGCGTCTGAATTTGGTTCGGCATCGAGCGAATATCGTCGAGGCGGCAGAGCAATGCGAAAGACTAACGCTTCCGGAAATCGTCGAGCCACGAGCGATTTTTGATGTTCTCGCTAATTTTCCGGGGGATGGTTGCATTTTGGTATGCGTTGAAAGAGGCGATGCGGATCCTATCCATAAGGTACTTCAAGAGGACCTTGCTAGCGTTGGGCGGTTTGCCATCTTATGTGGACCGGAGGGTGGGTTTTCGGATACAGAACTTGACGCGTTTGGTAAACTCTCCTTTATAAGGTTTGTGAGTCTCGGCCCCCGGATCCTTAGAGCGGAAACGGCCGTAATTTCGGCCGTTACATGTTGGCAGGTTACATTGGGTGATTGGCGAAGGCGTCCGCCGATGCGGGACTTTAATCTAGAGGCGTCGTAAGAAGGGGAATAGCAATCCCATGGCCGCAACCTCGCAATCCGGCGGTGAGCCGATCACCAGCAGAGCGCAGCTTGTCGAATATCTTGAGGGTGGATGCAAGCCGAAGGACCAGTGGCGGATCGGCACTGAACATGAAAAATTTGCATACGACCTGAGCACCTTTAGCCGATTGAATTACGACGGTACGCCCGGAATTGCGGCACTGTTGGAAGGATTGATGCGGTTTGGTTGGGAACCGGTGCGTGAGGGTAAAAACGTTATTGCCCTTCGGAAGCCGGATGGCGCATCGGTATCCCTAGAGCCGGGGGGGCAGTTCGAGCTGTCCGGTGCTATGTTGGAAACAATTCATCAAACGTGTAACGAGGTACATACACACCTTGATGAGGTTAAGACGGTTTGTGAAGAAATTGGTGCTGGCGTTCTGGGCCTTGGGTTTGATCCGCAATCTCGGCGGGAAGATATTGGTTGGATGCCCAAAGGGCGTTATAAAATAATGCGCGAGTACATGCCAAAAAAGGGCAATCATGGGCTCGATATGATGCTTCGAAGCTGCACTGTTCAGGTTAATCTGGATTACGCCTCCGAAGCCGATATGGTCCAAAAAATGCGGGTTAGCCTGGCACTGCAACCAATTGCGACCGCGCTTTTTGCTAATTCACCTTTTGTTGAGGGCAAACCCTGTGGATACCAGAGCTTTCGAAGCTTTGTGTGGACCGATACGGATCCTGATCGGACAGGAATGCTGCCATTCGTTTTTGATGAAGGGTTTGGTTTTGAAGCACATGCGGATTATGTGCTCGATGTGCCGATGTATTTTATCTATCGCAATGGTAAATATATCGATGTGAGCGGCAAGTCGTTTCGAGATTTCATGGCGGGTAAACTTTCTGAAGCCACGGGCATTATACCGATGATGACCGATTGGGA
The DNA here is from genome assembly GCA_002724555.1 of Rickettsiales bacterium. Classification (GTDB taxonomy): domain Bacteria; phylum Pseudomonadota; class Alphaproteobacteria; order UBA8366; family UBA8366; genus UBA6544. The sequence continues at coordinate 89,387 of PBOZ01000039.1, read as the reverse complement.
AGACCAGTTGACTTTGCCCTTCCCAGAAGTGCGCCTAAAACGGTTCTTGGAAATGCGTGGCGCGGACGGTGGTCCATGGCGAAGCCTCTGTGCGTTGCCAGCGCTATGGGTTGGTTTGCTATACGACCAAACTGCGCTGGATGCTGTATGGGATTTATGCCGTGATTGGAGTGAGGAAGAGCGACAATATCTTAGGGACGAAACACCAAAGACTGCGCTGGATACGCCTTTTCGGGGAAGAACTGTTTTGGATATCTCGCGCGAAATGCTTGAGATAGCAGAGGGAGGGCTCAAACGCCGCCGCAAAACTAATGGGATCGGGGAAGATGAAACGATCTTTTTGGCCGAGCTCAAAGAGATTGTTGCGAGTGGAAAATCGCGGGCCCGACAAATGCTTGACGCATTTGAATCGCGCTGGGATGGTGATATTAATCGCGTATATATGGAAATGTCCTACTAAGTGAGGTTTTTGCACATCAAATCGTGAGTTTAGCCATCTTCTTCATTGTAATATTTTTTCTTAAATTCAGAGTTAGTAAATCAATTTCCAATTCTTGCTGATAGATCGCACCAAAAGCTTCATGATTAGTTATACGTGAACTTCTAACTGTCTTTCATCGGGTGGGGCATTTCAATCTGGGGCGAGTTATTCAGCATGCCACTTCAAAGGTTTTCTAATAAAATTAGATGTGGATGGCGCAGTTCGACGGGTCTTTATTGAGTATAAAATTTTTCGCCGGTTACTTTTAATTTGTAAATGACCCGGACGTTGTTACCGGTATCATCCTCGCCCCAGTATTCAATTGTGATTGTATCGTTACTCAGGCGTGTGGCCACGTGATGGCCAGATTGCTCCAGATTCTTTCCGCCATCTATGCGATAATTCACGCGTGCGCTTAGGCAGCTTTTTCCTCTTTCGGCGCATACTTTCCCGGCTTTAAGGGTCACGCCATTACCTTCCGACTCAGTGAACTGACGTTTGTGAAAGTATGTATGTCGGCCGTCGACGAATTCGTAGCGAAGGTCGGCAAGCTTGAGTTGCAGTTGTGCCTGGCCGCGCTCGATTTGTCTGTCTGGTTCCTCTTCCTCACAGGCTGTTAACGAAATTAGGCATATTAGAGGTATGATTAATTTTGAGATGCCCACTATACATCTCCTTATGCGGATGTTCCCCCAACCGTCAGTCCGTCGAGACGCATGGTAGGTTGTCCAACGCCGACTGGCACTCCTTGGCCATCTTTGCCGCAAGTGCCGACACCAGGATCTAATTCCATATCGTTGCCGATCATAGAAACACGAGTCAATGCGTCGGGGCCGTTCCCGATAAGCGTCGCCCCTTTAACTGGGGCGCCTTTGCGACCACTTTCAATCTGGTAAGCCTCAGTGCAGGTAAATACAAATTTTCCATTTGTAATATCAACCTGACCACCACCGAAGTTCACGGCGTAGATACCATTTTTAACAGATGCGAGGATTTCGTCTGGATCTTTATCACCTGGTAGCATGTAGGTGTTGGTCATACGCGGCATTGGTGCATGTGCATAGGATTGGCGCCTACCGTTTCCAGTTGCCGCCGTTTGCATTAAACGCGCATTCATCCGGTCCTGCATGTAACCAACCAAAATGCCATCCTCAATGAGCGTTGTATTCTTGGTCGGCGTCCCTTCGTCATCAATCGACAGGGAACCTCGCCGGTCTTGTATCGTACCATCATCAACGACTGTGACACCTGGAGACGCGATTCGTTCTCCCATTAAGCCGGCGAAAGCAGATGTCTTTTTGCGGTTAAAATCGCCTTCCAATCCGTGACCGATCGCTTCATGTAGCAAAATACCTGGCCATCCCGGTCCCAGCACAACGGTCATTTCCCCGGCAGGGGCTGGCACTGATTCAAGGTTCAGGAGGGCTTGTCGCAGTGCTTCGTCAGCGGATCGGCGCCAATTATTCGGGTCTAGATACTCATGATAACTATTTCGTCCACCGGAGCCATAGCTGCCGCTTTCCATACGGTCACCACTCTGCGCTATCACGGAAATGTTGATTCTAACGAGGGGCCGGATGTCAGCCGCTCGGTATCCATCAGGCCTAATTATTTGAACAGCTTGCCACTCGCCAGAGATACTGGCCATGACTTGAGCTACGCGTGGGTCCTTCGCCCGCAAATAGGCATCGATATCGCGAAGAACATCCACTTTGTCTTCGAAGGCGCTTTCACCAAGCGGATTGCTTTCGGTATAGAGTTTTGCGTTGGAGCCCGTCGGCGCGTCTGCATAAACGCCACCATGACCAGAGCTCACCGAATTTACTGTTGCGCCGGCTCGTCTGATTGCATCTTCTGATAGTTCGGCGGAGTGGGCGTAGCCGGTAGTATCACCGGCAATTGAGCGTAACCCGAAGCCTTGGGAGGTGTTGAAACTTGCGCTTCGGACGCGACCGTCATCATAAGAAATGCTTTCCGACTGACAGTATTCGAGAAAAAGTTCGCCGTCGTCTGCACCATCCAGTGCATTTGATGTCAAGTTCTCCACGCGAGACCTATCAAGTCCGGATTTGGTGAAAAAAAGTTCGTCGGTGGTTGTTAAATCGGTCATGCAAATTTGCCCATACCGTTGTATTTATTGCCAGGAAGGAGAATGTTTGGCGCTGGGGTGCATTGCGCTAAACTCGGTAAAACTGTGGATCTAACACAACAATTAACGAAGGAAAATTAAGCCACCCCGAAGCCTTTGCCCTCCAATTAACACAGCGTATAAAATTTCTCCGTAAACGGCACGCATAATCTAAGATCTGGTTTTGTCGTCCAAACTAGGGCAAAAGGCGTCTGAGGCTTGGCAATTCCAGGCGTTTTGCGACATAGTGTCGCTATAGAGGCAAAGGCTTCCGGTCGATGCTATATGATCTTCGCGCGGAGCTGCTTCGGCATCTTTACCTGCGGATTGCGAAGGTAGGTCTAAGCGGTTCTTGCGGTGGAGCTCTGTATACCGGTGTTTGGGGTTAGCACATTGTGCACTGGGTGCTGCAAACTAAGATGAACCTTGAATGTGGTGGTTGTGGGAGATTGATAGGGTGAAAAGGCTTTTCGTTACGATTTTGGTCCTAATGGGTTCTTCGTTCTCTTTATTGTCTTGGGCTAGTGAACCAACCCCTTGGCAGATGGGATTGCAGCCGCCGGTCTCACCGACGGCCGTCATGATAGACGATTTTCATGATATACTGAATGTGATTATTACGGTTATCACGGTCTTCGTTTTAGCTCTTTTGTTGTATACTTGCTTCAGATTTCGCGAGAGTAAAAATCCTACGCCTTCACGGACAACTCATCATGCAGGGCTGGAAATAGCCTGGACCGGGATACCAGTTATCATCCTGGTGGCCATTTGTATTCCCTCTATGAATCTTCTTTATTTCGCAGACCGTACTGATGACGCTGACATGACGCTGAAAGTTATCGGGCATCAATGGTACTGGGAATATCAGTACCCCGATCACGGTAATTTTACCTTTGACGCGAATATGATACCGGAAGACGAAATTAAGGAGGGCCAAAAACGTCTGATGGACACAGATAACCCGGTTTATTTACCTACGGGTAAGCGCATACGGCTGCTTTTCTCTTCCGTTGATGTTGGGCACAATTGGTCAGTTTCTTCTTTTGGGGTTAAAGTTGACACGTGGCCAGGTCGTTTAAACGAAACTTGGGTCCAAATTGACAAGGCCGGTACGTACTATGGATTTTGTTCCGAGCTTTGCGGCGTAAACCACGCTTACATGCCTATAATGGTCAAGGCCGTTCCGCCGGCTGAGTTTGAAGATTGGGCAAAAAAGGCTAGACAAGAATTTGCGCGGCTCGATGAGCCCGACTCGCTAGCGTTGCCGTCTGTCAAGGTGGCACAACGCGTTACAAACAAATAAAGACAGGATCGAGAGGTCATTATGGCTGAGGGTACAGCGGCGCATGCGCACGGACACGACGATCACACCCCGACGGGTTGGCGCCGTTTCGTTTACTCAACTAATCATAAGGACATCGGCACGATGTACCTTGTGTTCTCCGTGATTGCGGGCCTGATTGGTGGTGCGTTTTCGGTTTACATGCGAATGGAACTCATGGAGCCGGGCGTTCAATATATGACGCTACCAGACGGTTCACCTGATGGGCATCAATGGAATATGTTTGTGACGGCGCACGGTCTCATAATGGTATTCTTTGTTGTTATGCCTGCGGTGATAGGTGGTTTTGGAAACTGGATTGTTCCGCTTATGATCGGGCTCCGGACATGGCGTTTCCGCGCATGAACAATATCAGTTTCTGGCTGCTGGTGCCCGCGTTCCTTTTGTTGCTTGGTTCCGCAGTGCTTGGTGGCGGTGCAGGAACCGGGTGGACAATCTATCCGCCGCTTTCGAATACTGGTGGCTATGGGCACGACGGTGCGGCGGTTGATATGGCAATTTTTTCGCTGCATTTGGCCGGTGCATCCTCAATCCTTGGTGCAGTTAACTTTATAACTACGATTTTCAATATGCGGGCGCCGGGTATGACGCTCCATAAAATGCCCTTGTTTGTATGGGCAACTCTTGTAACGGCGTTTTTGCTGCTGCTATCGCTGCCGGTTCTTGGTGGTGCTATAACGATGCTTTTGACGGACCGTAATTTCGGAACGGCTTTCTTCAAACCTGAACAAGGTGGTGAACCAGTTCTCTTCCAGCATCTATTTTGGTTTTTCGGTCACCCGGAAGTTTATATTATGATTCTTCCGGGATTTGGCATCATTAGCCATATAGTGTCGACGTTCTCCAAGAAACCTGTTTTCGGTTATCTTGGGATGGCCTATGCCATGGTTGCCATAGGCTTCGTTGGGTTTGTGGTGTGGGCCCACCACATGTACACCGTCGGCATGGATGTCGATGTCCGCGCTTACTTCACTTTGGCTACCATGGTCATCGCGGTGCCTACGGGCATTAAAATTTTCAGCTGGATAGCGACAATGTGGGGTGGTTCAATACGTTTTGATACGCCGATGCTTTGGGCGGTAGGATTTATTTTTCTCTTCACTGTTGGCGGTGTAACCGGCGTCGTGCTTGCGAACTCGGGTGTCGATCTTGTGTTGCACGATACTTACTACGTGGTAGCGCACTTTCACTATGTTTTGTCCTTGGGTGCGGTTTTCTCAATTTTTGCCGGTATCTATTACTGGATTGGCAAGATGAGTGGGCGCCAATATCCGGAATGGGCTGGAAAGCTGCATTTTTGGACAACCTTCATAGGCGTCAATGTGACATTTTTCCCACAACATTTTTCCGGCCTTGCGGGCATGCCGCGTCGCTACATAGACTATGCGGATGCATTGGCGGGATGGAATTACGTTTCGTCCATCGGCGCATTTATCTCGTTTGCCTCGACAATCTTCTTCGTTGGCATGTTGATTTACACGTTACGCGCGGGTCGTCAGGTTGGAGAAAATTATTGGGGCGAAGGTGCTACCACACTCGAGTGGACCGTGGCATCACCACCGCCATTCCATAGCTTTGACGAGCTGCCGCAGGTCAAATAAAGGCCAAATTTGGCGGAGTGCAAAATTTGACGAGTACCGCTTACCAAACCGTCCGGGTGCAAGGTGACATTGGCGATTATTTTGCACTTTTAAAGCCGCGCGTGATGACTTTAGTTGTCTTCACTGGTTTTTCAGGATTGGCTATCGCACCCGGACAAATCCATCCCCTTCTTGCGGCTGTGGGTATATTTTGCATTGCGCTTGCTTCCGGCGCGGCCGGGGCGATCAATATGTGGTTCGATCGTGATATTGATGCGGTAATGGAACGAACGCGCAATCGACCATTACCTATGGGTCGTGTGGAGCCGGCAGAAGCTCTGGCCTTTGGAGTCATTCTGTCCGTTTTCGCCGTAATGATGATGTTTTTGGCTACCAATGCGGTAGCTGCGGGTCTCTTGGCAACTGCCGTACTATTTTATGTTTTCGTTTACACAGTTTGGCTGAAACGCAGGACGTCGCAGAATATTGTTATAGGTGGGGCGGCTGGTGCATTTCCGCCGACTATTGGCTGGGCCGCCGCGACCGGTGATGTAGGTGTGGAAGCGGTTATCTTGTTTGCATTAATTTTCTTCTGGACACCGCCACACTTCTGGGCCCTGGCCCTTTACCGTTCACAAGACTATGCCGCGGCGGGTGTGCCGATGCTTCCAGTTGTTCGTGGAGCTCGGGTTACGCAATGGCACATGCTAGGTTACACCGTGATTTTATTGCCTTTGGCGTTGATGCCTTGTGCTTTTGGGCTTGCTAGTTGGATGTTTTACGGAACGATCGCTGGCATTTTGAGTGGTCTGTTTATACTGAGTGCGCTGAGTGTTCTGAAGGATGCGACAGATCGCAGTGCGAAGCGGATGTTTAGATTTTCGATTTTTTATCTTTTCGCTTTGTTTGCCTTTTTGGTGGCGGACGATGCGTTGGCGTTAGTAGTCTGAGGACGCTAGGGGATGGCAGATTCAGTCATGGATGGTCCAGATAACAACGAGCTAAGCGCAGATAAATTACGCCGAAAGCAACGCCGAAAGAATTTGGTCATGCTGGTTATACTTTTTGGCTGGGCCATTATGCTCTACGTGGTAGCCATCCTAAAGATGGGAGGCGCATCGTGAGTGAAACGGCGCGCAAAAACCGCCGCGTTTGTGGCGTGCTTTGTGGCATTGTTTTCGGCATGGTTGGCATGTCGTATGCTGCTGTCCCGCTATACGATTTGTTCTGCCGTGTTACAGGCTATGCTGGGACAACGCAGGTGGCGGACAAACGAAGTGAAACCATCACGTCACGGCCAATGAAAATTCGTTTTGACGCGCTGGCGAATAATATCGATTGGGCATTTCAGCCGGCGCAGCTTGAAATGGTGCTGAAGGTTGGCGAAAACGGCCTAGCATTTTACCGGGCTACAAATCGGTCGGACCGGACGTTGACGGGGACCGCGACATTTAATGTAACACCACTCAAGGTTGGGGCTTATTTTAATAAGGTTGAATGCTTTTGTTTTACGGAGCAAACGCTCAAGCCAGGAGAAACCATTGAAATGCCGGTGGCATTTTTTGTTGATCCCGAAATCGCGGTTGATCCAAATTTAAACGACGTCAAGACTATTACGCTCTCCTATACCTTTTTCCCGGTGGAAAAAAAATATAGGGATGAGGGGGAGCAAAAAGTTGCCACCAATGTTGCGTCTTTTGGCGAAATACGGTCAATTCAATAGAAAAGATTTAAAGAAGCGAAGGACGAGGAAACGAGATGAGCGCATCGACAGACGAACATACCGAACATGGCCACGACTATCATCTCGTCGATCCGAGCCCGTGGCCGGCACTTGGCGCATTCGCGGCTTTTTTGCTGACCTTTGGCGTTGTCCTATTTCTTCACCCGGATACGCTGGGCGAAGGTCTTGAGTCAATGATAGCCTCTCTAGGGGCATTAATTTTTGTGCCAGGATTTTTACTGGTTCTATACACCATGTTTGTTTGGTGGCGGGACGTCATTTTGGAAGCGGAAGTCGACGGACACCATTCGCCGGTGGTGCAACTTGGTTTGCGTTACGGTATGGCCCTTTTCATTTGTTCTGAGGTAATGTTCTTTGTTGCTTTCTTCTGGGCGTTTTTTGAATCCAGCCTTTTCCCAAAAGAGTTTCCATACGAACTGGCTGGCGGGGTCTGGCCACCACAGGGTGTTGAAACCTTCGCACCGTTTGGTCTGCCTTTTATGAATACCCTGATTCTTTTGTTATCTGGCTGCACCGTTACATGGGCGCACCATGCCCTGCGTGAAGGTGACCGTGATGGGCTCATCAAGGGCTTGGGTTATACGATTCTCCTCGGATTACTTTTTACTGGTGTCCAAGCATACGAATATAGTCATGCGACGTTTGCTTTTACGGGTGGCATCTACGGTTCGACGTTCTATATGGCCACGGGCTTTCATGGCGCACATGTGATTATTGGAACGACATTCCTCATCGTTTGTTACTTTCGGGCTCGAAAGGGTCATTTTAAACCGGAACACCATTTCGGCTTTGAGGCGGCGGCTTGGTATTGGCATTTCGTCGATGTGGTTTGGCTATTCCTATTCTGTTGTATTTATTGGTGGGGCGCTTAATTAACGGGCTTCGAGGCGAGTCATATTACTGAGCTGACTCTTTTGTTAGCTCTATACTGCCGGGAGAACGTGGTGTTACATGTAATACCTGCTCGGGACGTCTTAAGTGCCTTTTTGAACTGAAATTAAGCGTAGCATGCAGGCCGCCGCGATAATTGCAATCGGTGCGGTAGTTCCGTCAAGGCCGCCTCAAAGGCGGTGGCCAATGCATCAAAAAACGCAACCCGCTAGGTGACGGAGGCCCGGGATAATTTGGAGAAGGCAATCATGTTTATACGACCACAGGTTTTGCCTACTTTATTCACAGTACCGGCTCTTATCGTGTTGATCGCTTTAGGAAGTTGGCAAATTCAACGTCTGTATTGGAAAGCCGAGCTTATTGAAAAGTTACAAGAACGCATTGCCAAAGCGCCAGTGACGTTACCGAATGAGGTGGAGAACCTTGAAGCTTTGGAGTTTCGTCGCGTTGTCGTGACAGGCAAGTTTTTGCACGAACACGAATTCTACCTCGTAAACCGCTCGCTCAAAGGGAAAGCCGGTTTGAATATTGTGACATTGCTGAAGCGTTCAGATGGTGGTGATTATGTGTTGATCAATCGTGGTTGGGTGCCATTCGATCAACGGACGCCGATTTTGCGCCCTAATAGTCAGCCAAAGGGTGCCGTGACCGTGGAAGGTATTGTGCGATTGGCAAAAGGACGAGGTTTCTTTACGCCAAATAATGAACCGCACAACAACACATGGTTTTATCTTGATCCCAACGGCATGTCCGCCGCTGCTGGAACACCCCCACTTCAATCTTATTACATTCTCGCGGCGAACAAGACCGATGGTGGGCTACCTGTTGGTCATCAATGGCGCTTTGATGTGCGGAATGATCATCTGCAATACGCAATCACCTGGTTTGCATTAGCGCTCGGCCTTTTGGCAATCTATCTGTTGTATCATCGTCAGCGATCCGGCAATTCAAAAACAGAATGAGCGTATCCTATCAGACGTTGGAAGCTAAATTTAGGCGGCTTTCTCTGATTGATGAGGCTGTTGGCATGTTGCGGTGGGATATGTCTGTTATGATGCCGGATCGCTCGAGCGCAGCACGTGGTGAGCAGATTGCGAACTTAAAACTTATTGCGCATGAAATTCTCTCATCGAGCGAAGTCGCCGATTTTCTGGCGGACGCAGAAAATGCTTCGGCGGAACTCGATGAATGGCAGATTCGAAATCTGCAGTTAATGAGACGCCGGTGGCTTCATACAACAGCAGTGCCAGAGGATCTTTTGGATGCGTTCACGCGATCTTGTGTGAAGACAGAATCTGTTTGGCGGATGGCCAGGCATGAAAGTAATTTCGTGTTAATATTGCCAGAGTTAGAGAATCTTTTGGGGCTGGTACGTGAGGTGGCGAAGGCAAAATCCGAAGTGCTAGGTATTCCTCCATATGAAGCGCTCCTTGATTCTTATGAGCAGGATATCAAAATCGAACAGTTGGATGCGTTGTTTGATGACTACGCTTTGTTTTTGCCAGCTTTTTTAGAAGATGTTCTGGAGCGTCAATCGGGCCGGCCGGTCCCACATCTGCCGCAGGGTCCCTTTTTAAAACCGCGGCAAGCGGTACTTTGTCGGCGCATGGCGGAAGCGGTGGGCTTTGATTTTTCGACCGGCCGCCTCGATGCGACCTTACATCCGTTCTCCGGAGGTATACCGGAAGACAGCCGTATTACGACTCGTTACGATGAGGCGGATTTCACATCTGCGATGATGGGTGTTCTGCATGAAACTGGACACGCGATGTACGAACGCGGTCGCCCTTTGAAGTGGCGTTATCAGCCGATAGGTGAAACTGCTGGCCTCGGAATGCACGAAAGCCAGTCCTTAATAGTAGAAATGCAGGCGAGTCGTTCGCGATCCTTTTTTAGCTGGGCGGCGCCGGTAATCCGCGATTCCTTTGCAGGCAGTGGGAAGGGTTGGGATGCTGATAACCTTTATCGCCTTGCAACTAGGGTCGAGCGAAGCTTCATTCGGGTCGACGCCGATGAGGTTACTTACCCCGCGCACGTTGCTCTAAGATATCGCTTGGAACGAGCAATGATCGATGGTGACCTGCTGCCAAGGGATCTTCCCAGCGCGTGGGAAGATCAGTTTAAACAGCTGTTGGCGATTAGTCCGCCAAATGATCAACATGGCTGCCTGCAGGATATTCATTGGTATGACGGCGCTTGGGGATATTTTCCAACATATTCCATTGGCGCCATGGCGGCAGCCCAGCTATTTGCTGCCGCTCGCGAGAGCGACCCCAACATTGTTTCTGCTCTGGGGAGAGGGGATTTTTCCCCTCTTATGCGATGGCTTCGAAAAAATGTTCATGATCTGGGCGCCCGTTTTACAACGAATGAAATTTTGCAGCAGGCGACTGGTCAGATACTCAAACCTGAGGCATTCAAAGCACACTTGAGAACCAGATACTTAGATGAAGCGTGATTAATGAAGTAATCTTCAAGATGCAAAATAATTTTGGTTCGATGATTGAAATCAATATTTCATACAGCAACGATGGTCGAGGCTGCCATCAATGGTACTAAGTTCATTATGCAATGGCAGTATCGCAACCGTTAAATACAATACAATTGTCAAATACGATTACTGTTGGCACAGATTAGTCAATGGCAGACATCAGATATTGAAGTATCGGTAGCGACCATGATCTCAGTACGCAGAAGCATACCCGACGCTCGTCTATTTTGAAGTCAGGAATCGTTTGTAGTTCGTTGATCAGGGAATGCGCAAAGGCTAGTGTTTTTCCCTGCTGCCGTTGCATGGGTACGCTTGCTTGAGCTTGGCGCGGAAGATACGTTAACCCTGGCATCCGGGGGCGAGAGAAGATTGCAATATATTAGTACACGTGGCGACGCACCGGTACTTGATTTCGATGATGTCCTGCTCGCGGGACTAGCGAGTGACGGTGGATTATATCTGCCTGAATCTTGGCCGAAATTTGATACTGCAGACATTCGTGAGATGCGGGATCTCAACTACGCCGAGCTGGTGGTTCGTGTCATGACGCCATTCCTTGGCAGAAGAATCGCGCCAGATGTTTTTGCCGGCATTGTTGAAGAAACATTTAAAGAATTTTTGCACTCTGCGGTTGCTCCTCTTAAGCAGCTTGAGACTGATCTGTGGTTAATGGAGCTTTTCCACGGCCCGACACTGTCGTTTAAAGACTATCCAATGCAGTTGATAGGCCGATTGTTTGACTATGTTCTCGCCCAAAAGGGGGAGCGTGTGACGATTGTTGGAGCGACATCTGGCGATACTGGCTCCGCCGCTATTGAAGCGTGTCGGGACCGTAAGTCAATCGATTGCTTTATTTTGTACCCCCATGGGCGCGTTTCTGAGGTGCAGCGGCGTCAGATGACGACGGTGGGTGCCTCCAATGTCTACTGCGTGGCAGTTGAAGGCACTTTTGATGATTGCCAAGATCTTGTGAAGGCGATGTTTGCTGATACTGCCTTTCGCCAAAACGCCCAACTAGCCGCTGTTAATTCGATCAATTGGGCTAGGGTCGCCGCGCAAATTGTATACTACTTCCATGCGGCGTTATCCGTGGGGGCGCCGGACCGGCCGGTATCGTTTTCGGTTCCGACGGGGAATTTTGGAAATGTTTTTGCGGCTTATGCCGCAAAAACGTGTGGCTTACCGGTAGATCAACTCATCATCGGGACCAACAGAAACGATATATTGACCCGCTTCTTTGCGACAGGCGAACTTTCGATAGGAGAGGTCAGCCAAACAATTTCGCCAAGTATGGACATTCAAGTCTCTAGCAACTTTGAGCGTTTCTTGTTTGATCTTTACGGGCGCGACGGCGTCTCTCTGACCAAGGCGATGGCAGCATTTCGGCGCGAAGGAAAGCTTGCTCTTGGCGAACATCAGCATAAACGTGCGGTAGATTTAATTTCTGCTCATCGATTGGATGACCGGGAAACTATGGCCGAAATGGCGCGAACGCTTCAAGTCTCTGGTGAGTTAATTGACCCACACACAGCGATTGGAGTTGCTGCGGCCCGTGAGTGTCGTCGTGGCGTGACCCCTGTAATCGCGCAAGCAGTGGCTCATCCAGCAAAATTTCCCGATGCCGTCGAAAGAGCGACAGGTATTCGTCCTCAATTGCCGATAAATCTCGGTGATTTGTTTGAGCGTGAAGAACATTTCACTGTTCTTGCGAATGATATTAAAATTGTTCAAGGATTTGTCCAAGAAAACATCATGCTACAAGGTGCTGTATGAGCGTACAAGTTTCGATGCTCGAAAACGGTATGCGTGTTGTTACGGAAGCAATGCCACGAGTTGAGACGGTTTCCTGTGGTGTATGGGTTGGCAGCGGTTCTCGAAACGAGCTGGCTGAGGTCAATGGGGTCGCTCACTTATTGGAACACATGGCGTTCAAGGGCACAGAAAGGCGCAGCGCGAGGGATATTGTTGAAGAAATTGAGGCGGTTGGCGGCCACCTTAATGCGTATACAGGTCGTGAACAGACGGCTTATTACGCAAAAGTCCTAAAGGAGAATACTGGCCTCGCTCTCGATTTACTCTCTGATATTTTACAGAATTCTATTTTTGATGCAGAAGAGCTAGAACGTGAACGTGCGGTCGTTATTCAGGAGATCGGTCAAGCTCAGGATACCCCGGATGATCGAGTTTTCGACTCCTTCCAACTAGCCGCATTCCCGGACCAACCTCTGGGCCGCCCGGTCCTGGGTAGCGTCGATACGGTCGGTATGATGCCGCGTGAGCGGATCATGCAGCATATGAAAAGCGGATATAGTGGTGACCGGATGGTGCTTGCTGCGGCTGGAAATATAGATCACAAAACGTTTGTTGGAGAAGCCCGCCGGTTATTTGATTCTATTCCAGAATCTAGCGACGTCGTAATTGAGCCAGGCAAATATAAAGGCGGTGTCCATCTCGAAGACCGGGACTTGGAGCAAGTTCACTTGCTGCTTGGTTTTCCTGGTTTGTCCTATAAAGATGATGAATTTTATTCGATGTCGGTCATGTCGACACTGTTGGGTGGCGGCATGTCGTCTCGTCTGTTTCAGGAAATTCGCGAGAAACGTGGACTCGTTTACTCGATCTACTGTTATCCCTCATTTTATCGCGATTGTGGTTTATTTGGCATCTATGGCGGGACCAGCCCCGATGACATTAATCAGATGATCCCTGCGATTTGTGCTGAGATCAATCGGCTTTCGGCGACGATCACGGATCGCGAAATTGCGCGTGCACGGATGCAGTTGAAGGCTGGAACGTTGATGTCACTTGAATCGACAGGGGCCCGCTGCGAGCAGCTTGCACAGCAAATGTTAATCTTTGGCCACCCATTAACCTTAAACGAACAGATTGGGAAAATCGAATCGGTGGACAAAGATGCTATTTGCGGCATCGCCGAACGTACTTTTTCTGGAAAACCAACAATTGCCACAATAGGGCCGGCGAACCAAATCATTGAGTATGATGAAATTGCAGCGGCGTTAGCGATATAAATCTGCGAACTTCCGATCGGAGATGTTGGCTGTGTTTAGCCTCCCGATTTTTAAGAATACAAAGACTGTTCTCCGTGGTGAAAATGTTTACATGCGTGCGCCACACCGCCGCGATCAACGTCAATGGGTGGAAATTCGCGGGTTGAGCAAGGATTTCTTGCAGCCATGGGAGCCTACATGGCCGGAGGATGGTGCTGCGAAGACGGCATTTCGTCGTCGTTTGCGCCGGTTTAAGCAAGATTGGAAGAATGGCACGTCCTATCCATTTTTTATTTTCCATTGTTTAACGGACGATCTCGTGGGCGGTATTACGCTGTCAAACTTGCGTCGTGGGGTCACGCAGGCGGGAACGATTGGATACTGGATGGGGAAACCCTATGTTCGGCGAGGACATATGACGGAAGCGGTCCATCTGATTTTAGACCTAGCATTTGAAGACTTAGGGCTACACCGCATTGAGGCGGCTTGCTTGGTCCACAATCAACCGAGCAGAAAATTACTTTTGAAGGTAGGTTTCTCTGAGGAGGGACTTGCGCGCAATTACCTTCGTATTGATGGGCGATGGCAGGACCACCGGACCTTCGGCATTCTTAATACGGATCCTAAAACAAAGGACTAAGTGTGCAGGTTATGCATGTCCGGCTTCGCCGGACAGCAAGCTTGGGTTCACTCCAATTTTCGCAATAGCTTCCTCCCATTTGCTTTCATTATCTTTACCAAAGGTGAGCTCGGGGTCCGCTGGGACGTGTAGCCACGCGTTTTTTTGAATTTCGCCATCGAGCTGACCTGCGCCCCAACCTGCATATCCCAGGGCTAATAGAAATTTTTCCGGTCCTCGTTCCTGTGCGATGTCTTTTAGAATGTCAATCGTCGCCGTTAAGGACACACTGCCGGTCACTTCGATCGTGCCATCTTGATTGTATTCGGACGAATGCAAAACGAAGCCGCGTCCGGTCTCGACAGGGCCACCGATATGTATCGGCAATTGTGGGGTTTCGCTAAGATTTTTGATTCCGAGTTGAGTTAACAATTCTGTGAAGGAAAGCGTGTCTGCCAATTTGTTTATGATCAGGCCCATTGCCCCTTCCTCGTTATGCACGCACATATAAATCACGCTTCTAGAAAATCGAGGATCACCCATCGCTGGCATAGCTATTAGCAATTGACCAGTCAGATAATCTGGGGAACTAAAGTCGGTGACCATCTTTCAGATTTAACTCGTTAACAATGGGACCTTTATTCCCTATATAATAGAGATATTCATGGCGTTTGAATAGTTCGGTAATGCAACCGTCTTCGCGTACAATTGTGGCCTGTTTTGCGTTTTCTTCATTGGCCGTTCGTTAATAAGAAGGTGAAAATTGAATAAGGTCAGTGGTCAAATTATTCGATCGTTAACTTTAGGTTTACTTTCGGCGATTGGTTGGATTGCCGCAACTGGAGCTGCAAGCGCGGTCGGTGGCGAGTGGAGCCGCAACGATCATGTGGAAATGCGCCTCGTTTCGGGCGTATCTGGAGTGGGCCATTTGATGTCTATTCCAATTGGCCTTCAATTTCGGATGAAACCAGGTTGGAAACTTTATTGGCGGACGCCGGGCAATGCCGGTTTCCCTCCACGCACGGATTGGTCATTGTCTGAAAACGTGGCCAAAATAGAAATGGAATGGCCCTTACCAAAACGGTTTTCGATTTTTGGTTTGGAAACAATAGGTTACGAAAATGAAGTCATCCTCCCAATTAATGTTGCCGTAACAAAGGTTGGCCAACCGGTTCAACTCGACGCGGATATTGATTACCTAACATGCAAAGAAATTTGTATTCCTTACAGCGCGACAGCAAAGCTATCGATTGGTAGTGGCCCGATGGCCGCCACTGAGTTTGCTTTTGAAATTGAGAAGTATCGGGCCCGGGTGCCGGGCGATGGGGAGAGATACGGCCTGCGTATTCAAAACCTGAAAGTCAGGTCTAAAGGTGATGCTGTGGAATTTCGGCTCGTTGCATCCTCTCTTAAACCTTTTCATGCGCCCGACGTTTTTTTGGAAGGGCCGGAAGGGTCGTATTTTGGTAAGCCGGTCATCAAACTCTCTGAAGACGGTAACACTGCGATCCTGAAAATTAGTGGAGAGGGCTTCGAGAAACCTGTGACAGCGGCAGGTATACCCATTACCGTGACTTTGGTCGATGGCGAGCGAATGATGGAAGCACGCCTGATAGGAAAACCCGGCGACGTCAGCTCGCCTTCATCGATTACAACCAACGGATATTCCCTCTCGATTATTCTACTTTTCGCATTGGTGGGAGGGTTGATTTTGAATTTGATGCCGTGCGTTTTGCCGGTACTTTCCCTCAAATTGCTTAATGTTGTCGGCCAAGGTGGGCAAAATCCAAATCATGTGCGTCGCGGATTTATTGCTTCAGCGGCCGGAATCGTCTTTTCCTTTTTATTAATTGCAGGTGGCATAATCGTGGTCCGATCTGCCGGAGTTGCAATCGGATGGGGTATGCATTTTCAGCAGCCGGTATTTTTGGTTGTGATGAGCCTAATTCTCACTCTCTTTGCCTGTAACCTTTTCGGTCTTTTCGAGCTTTCTTTACCTAGCCGGTTAATGGGTATTGCTGGCTCAGCTGGTAATTCACATTCACTCAGCGGCCAATTTATGATGGGCGCCTTTGCTACCCTTCTGGCGACGCCATGCAGTGCGCCATTTCTGGGCACTGCAGTGGGCTTTGCGTTAAGCCGAGGTCCAACAGAAATCTGGGGTATATTCTTTGTGCTTGGAATTGGTTTGGCTTTACCCTATTTGGCCGTTGCGGCATTTCCCCGTCTTGTAACTCAATTACCTAAACCGGGCAATTGGATGAAATGGCTGCGATTTATCTTGGCGATGGCACTTATTGGGACAGCTGTTTGGTTGGTTACTGTGTTATCGGTTCAGTTGGGGATAGAGGGCGCCGTTTCTGTTGCGGCACTTTTGGCTCTGATTGTTGCAATTCTTGCATTAAGGCATTTGCCCGACTCCCGCCTTGGACAACATGCAAGTAAGGCTACTTGGGTCCTTAGCATTGCAGCTGTGTTTGTTGGACTGTTTGTGACGCCTCCTACTACATCGGTAAGTACTCGCGTGGGCGGATGGGAGAAATTTGATGAGGCAGCCATTTCCCGCCATGTGTCAGGGGGCAAAACGGTAGTGATTGATGTCACCGCCGATTGGTGTTTGACTTGCCAAGTGAATAAGAAGTTTGTTCTTAATTCAGCACCTCTTGCTGAATGGCTTGCTGAAAAAAAAGTGATCCGAATGGAGGCCGATTGGACCCGCTTCGACCAAGAAATATCGGACTATTTGGCTCGGTTTGGCCGCTATGGCATCCCGTTTAATGTAGTTTATGGACCTAATACACCGGAAGGCATCCCGCTACCTGAGCTGCTTACGGATGCCATCGTAAGGACAGCAGTGGGAAAAGCCGGCTCAGCCCAAATTTTGATTAAAAAGTAAACCCACTGGACCACAGCTATATGAAGTTTTAGCGAGGCAACGAGTCTTTAAAAGATATGGATATTGCACTTGCGATTACAGTCGACGGGTCGGCTGCCTACGACAAAACGCTTTGCTGTTATTCCCGAACACATTGTTTTCAAAATAAATACACCAATCGACGTTTTCGAACTAGGAACCTAAGGTGTGGAAAAAGAATTAATTGTACTCCAAAAATCGCAATTCAGAGATATCTGACGCAAAGCCGAATGTGGCAGATATGTATGGTATACGAACATTAACGCGATGGGACGGCAGAGCTTGCCAGAGCGTCGGCACGTTCGTTGTCTGGATGTCCGGCATGCCCTTTTACCCAATGCCATTCAATATCATGATCTTTCATCGCTTCGTATAGGTCTTTCCAAAGGTCAACGTTTTTGACGGGTTTTTTGGCCGCGGTTTGCCAGCCGTTGCGTTTCCAATTGTTGATCCATTGCGTGATACCGTTTTTTACATAGATGCTATCGGTATGGATGCGCGCTCGCGTGGGTCTCTTAAGAGCTTGCAGCGCTGCAATCGCGGCGGAGAGTTCCATGCGGTTATTTGTCGTTTCGGAGACTCCGCCAGAGAGTTCCTTCTCGCTTTCGCCATAACGCAGGAGCACTCCCCATCCGCCTGGTCCAGGGTTTCCGTGGCAGGCGCCATCAGTATAAATGTCGACGATTTTGTCGTTTTTAGACATTAATCGAATCCGTATTCATTGGACATAGACACACGCTGGTGAAACTGAAGTATTGAAAGATACTCGCGCGGATCCTTTGGTTTAACCAAAGCACCGGCAGGATGGTTAAGCCAGTCGAAGAGCCGTGTAAGGAGGAAGCGAAGTGCAGCTCCACGTGCAACGATTGGTAAAGTTAATATTTCAAGGTTCGAAATATCACGCTCTTTGCGGTAGGCCGCTAACATACTCCTTGCTTTAGTGATATTGAAACTGCTGTCCCGCTCGAAGCACCATGCGTTCAAACAAATGGCGAGGTCATAAATTAGAAAATCGTTGCAGGCAAAATAGAAGTCTATCAATCCGGAAAGCGACTGGCCTAGGAAAAATACATTGTCTGGAAATAAGTCTGCATGACAGATCCCCGTAGGAAGGTTTCCCGGCCAATTTTTTTCAAGGTAGTCGAGCTCGTTCCATAAGAATTTTTCAAGCCCGGGCTGGATTTTATCCGCCTGCGCCGCAGACTCATTGAAGAGTGGCCTCCAGGCATTAATGGATAATCCATTTGGTCGTGACATGGTAAAACCGGCACCGGCCGTATGTAGGCGGGCGAGTGCGGTACCAAGTTCTGCGCAATGGATTGTTTTAATTTTTTTTGGCCACATTCCATTCAAGAATGTGACGATTGCGGCCGGTCGTCCGCAGAGTTCTCCCAATAAAGCGCCATTCTTTGCATGAAGTGGGACAGGACATGGGATGCCTGCATTTGCTAGAAATGTCATCAAATTTAAGAAGTACGGCAGATCTTCAGGTGATACACGCTTTTCATAGAGTGTCAGGATGAATTGACCCTCCTCCGTGTGCATTAGGTAATTCGTGTTTTCTACACCTTCGGCGATGCCTTTAAACGACAAGACCGAACCGATACCGTAGCTAGAGACAAATGTTTCTAGGTCTTCATTGGAAACTTCAGTGTAGACGGCCATATCAAATCGGGTTAATCCCGTCACTCCATTTGGGTAATGTACGTATCATGCCGGTTTGTTTATCGCCATTGGGAGAGCCCCCTAATATCCCGCCGAACCAATTTCGCTGGTGGAGATCAGTTTAAAACCACCCTGGCATATTACGTCACAAACTCAGAAGGAAAAGACTTATGGCAGATGGGGTAATCGCACAAAGAGTGATTTTTGGTGCGAGTATTGAAGAAGGTAACTGCTGGAGGTGCGCTTGTGGCAAAATTAGTGAACAGCTACTTTGTTATAATAGCCATGAGGGTAAAGAAATTGTATACTTAGTTACTGCGTTTTTTTGAAGGTGCTAAAGTACAAAAGACGTTCCAGTTTGCGATGAAAAATGCTCTAAATCTGTGAAAGATTATTCGATGGTTCGGTGTTGTACAGCCGTTGGATTTCTACTCGTCTTTGCTCTGACACTAAGTAGTTGCAGCGATGGTGGGCCGGCGCAAGGCGGCGGTCTCTTAAAAGGTGGGCTCTTTGGTGGAAGTGACAAGTTGGTCGGGCGCGCTTGTCCACAAGTTGCTATCCTTAAAGCGCCTAGCGAATTGATCCGCTTTTCAGAGAGCGCCAGTCGCGAATTATCCGATATTCTTTTTCAGATAAAACTCGAGTTAAATGGAGTAACCTGCGAAATTGAAGAAACAGCTTTCTACGTTACCGGACACGCGAGTATGAGCGTTGAGCGAGGTCCTGCGAATAAGGACGGCAAAGCACCATTTTCGCTTTTTGTTGCCGTGTTGAACGGAAAGCGCGAAATTATACTTCGACAAAATCTTCCTATCGTCGTTGAGTTTAAAGCAGGGGAATCGCGCATTAATTTCGAAGATTCGGTGACGTTGGAAATCGACAAAAAACCAGAAATTGATGCCTCAACTTACACGATTTATGCAGGTTTAGAGATGTCTCCAGAAGAACTGGAATTCAATCGTCGCCGACAGCGCTAATGGGCCGACGATCGCGTTTGCAGACAACGGGCGTCTAAGTATCACAGGAAAACACTTTGCGATAGAAGGGCTTCGACTTCTAAATGCAATTAATATGCGTGGTTTTACTGCAATTTCTGCGGAATTTCCGAAATAGTTTTATCGATAAGTCGGCTGCCTTTATCACCCACTAGTTTTTCCGCGAGTAGCTTCTCTGACGCAGATATAGCTATGTCGACAGCCAATAATTTTACTTCTTGAACGGCTGCAGCTTCGGCTTGAGCGATTTTCTCGCGGGCCTGCTCTTCTAGCCGCCGAACCATCTCCTTCATCGCTTCATCGGCCTGAGCGTGGTAACTTTTGGCTTCATCTTTGGCACGTGAAACAATATCTTCTGCGGTTTGCAAGGCTTGGCGTTGTTGGCGCTGATAATTTGCTAGCAAACTTTGAGCTTCCTCACGAAGCTTTTCGGCTTCTTCCACCTCTTGGCGAATTTCTTTAATCTTCGCGTCGAGGCCCCCGATCAACGCAGTCTTAATTGGCTTGAAAACTGCAATTACGAAAATGACAAAAGCGACTGCGACCCAGAAGGTTGGATCTTGGAACATGATCAGGCTCCTTCACCCGAGGAAGCATTGACAGCTTTTTGAACGTCGGCGGACGCAACATTCTCCCCAGTCAAACGCTCTACAGCTGCACGAGTTACATCGCTTGCTACCTCGGGGATCGTATTGCGAGCAGCAGCTTGTTCATCCTTGATTCGCTGTTCCGCTACCTGCAGCTCTTCCGCGAGACGGGAGGTCGTCTCTTCTTGGAGTTTTGTCCGGGCCTCCCCAATGGTTCGCGCCGTTTCTCGATGTATACCTTGGGCTTCCGCTGCTGCGTCTGCGTGTGACTTTTCTAGCGAGGCTAGTAGTGCTTGGGCCTCGCTCCTCAGTGTTTCGGCTTTGCCAAGGTCGTCCTCTATACGCCGTTGGCGCGTTTCGCGGACGTCGACGATTCGCGGCAAAGCGACTTTCCACACAACGAGGTATAAGGCCAAAAATGTGATCAACAGCCAAAAGAGCTGTGGTGGATAGGTCGAAATATCGAGCTGTGGCATGCGCCTACTCTCGGTCTACCGGGTATTACCCGTTAACCAAACAGGATAAGTAGCGCGATGACGAGCGCAAAAAGCGCTATGGCTTCAACAAGCGCGAAACCAAGCATTGTCATCGTGAAGACCTCGCCACGCGCAGCCGGGTTGCGGCCGACAGCGATAATGAATGACGAGAAAACGCTGCCAATACCGATTCCCGAACCGATCATGCCAATAACAGCAAGACCCGCACCGATAAGCTTTGCAGCTTCTGCTTCCATGTTGTTGTCCTCTTCTTACTAATTTGTTGTTCAACAAAGGGGTTTATAACGCATTCCTAATGCAAGTGAATCGCGTCATTGATGTATAAGCAGGTTAATATCGCAAAGACATAGGCCTGCAAGAACGCGATGAGAATTTCCAAACCGGTCAATGCAACAACGAGCGCTAACGGCAGCACACCGAAGATTACACCGAGCACCGGTATGAAACCGGCAATTACCTTAATCAATGTGTGGCCGGCAAGCATATTCGCGAATAGCCGGACAGAGAGGCTAATTGGTCGTGAGAGATAAGAGATGATCTCAATGGGCACTAGCAGGGGTAACATGACAACTGGTGTCCCCGGCGGTGCGAAGAATGAGAAGAAATGCATACCGTGTTTTGCAAACCCAAGTATCGTGACCCCAATAAAGATAACAAACGCCATGCCGAAGGTTACGATGATATGGCTCGTGAACGTAAAACTGTACGGCACCATGCCAAGAAGATTGCCTAGAAGTACAAAAATAAAGAGTGTAAAAATAATCGGAAAGTATTTACGTCCCTCGGCGCCAACCGTATCTTTTAACAGGCCTGCGATAAACTCGTATGATAATTCTACCGCGACCTGCCAACGGCCGGGTACAATGTCGCTGCGGCGAATACCGAGAACAAGGAACAAAGTGGCAACTAGTACCGTGATTGTCATAAAGAGCGATGAATTGGAGAAAGAAACGTCAACGCCAACGATTTCCGCTGGCACAATCGGTTTCCAAACAAACTGCTCAAGAGGGCTGTGTCCGCCTTCTGCCGTCATGATGTAACTTACTCGCTCCTCTTTCGAGCCGATTTTTCGTCCGCGTTATTCGCGTTATAACCGGCTGCGTACCCATATCCGCTCACCGTGCGGAAGATATTTAAAAACCCTGCCGCACTTCCCAAAAGAAAAAATACGACCATCAACCAGGGTTTTGTTTCCAACCAGTAATCGAGCAATACCCCGATACCAACTCCAACCCCGACCGCCGAAACAAACTCGACGCCGATCTTAAGCGCCATGCCGAGCCCATTCTGTGCCCTAGTGTCACTTTCTGACCCTTTCGAAGGACGCTTGCCACGGGCTGCCTTAAGCTTCGCGTCGAGTTCTTCAAACGAGGAAGTTGGCGGTTCCTCAGGCATCCTTCAATCTAACCGATATGACGCCAAAAAAGCGCCGAAAGCGGGCGAACCATAAAGACCGTTTATAACCAAGTCAAGTTGCGGCATTGCGACGCATCGCCGCCGGATTTCCGCGATTTTTTGCAATTGGGGGTGGTTATGCTGATTCGCGAATTTCTTCCGCTGTTTGCAGATCGACTGAGACGAGTTGACTAACGCCTCTTTCGCCCATCGTGACTCCGAAAAGGCGGTCCATTTTTGCCATGGTGAGGCGATGGTGAGTTACCACGAGAAAACGCGTCTTAGAAGCTTTGGTTATCTCGTCTAATAAGTTGCAGAACCTCTCTACATTGGCGTCATCTAATGGTGCATCAACCTCATCCAGCACGCAAATTGGAGCTGGATTAGTCAAAAAGACAGCGAAAAGCAGTGCCAATGCAGTCAAGGCCTGCTCGCCACCTGATAGTAGTGACATGATTTGCAATTTCTTGCCCGGTGGGCTCGCCATGATTTCTAAGCCAGCCTCAAGCGGATCTTCGGCTTCCGTTAATGTCAAATGCGCTCGCCCACCACCGAACAGTCGGACAAATAGTTTTTCGAAATGCTGGTTTACTTGGTCAAATGCTGTGAGTAACCGCTCGCGCCCCTCTTTGTTCAGTGTGGAAATTCCCTGTCGCAGGCGTGCGATTGCGGCCAATAGGTCTTCGCGTTCAGTCTGCATGGCGCTAATTTGCGCATCCATTTCGCTTGATTCCTGCTCGGCGCGCAGGTTGACTGGACCCATATTGTCGCGTTCACGAATGAGTCTTTCTAATTTTACTTCCACTATTTCGCGCGACGGCAGTTCTTCATCAGGATTGATTTCCGCATCTTTGAGTATCGATTCTGGCCGGCTCTTAAGGCGTTCGGCGATTCGCTCGGCGACGACGTCGCAATCTGATTTGGCCTGTTCGACATGCGCCTCGATGCGGATCCGGGCTTCCCGGCTTTCGACAAGTGCTGCTTCAGTTCGACGAAGGGTAGCATCTGCCTCGCTCAAGCCGTTTTCCATCTCCACGAGATGATCCGCTGTCTGGCTTCTTTTAGTCTCGGAGCCGCCGATCATGTCCATTAGGGCCGTGCGTTGTATCTCTATTTCTTTAGGTCGCGCGGCGAGTTGTTCTTTTTGTTCTGTTTCGGAAACGCGTCTTGCTTGGAGTTCCTCAATTCGGCTACGTGCGCCGCTTACGCGAATTTTCCAAGACTTATGTTCATTGGCGATAACCTGAAGACGTAATTGTTGTTGTTCGGCTTCGTTTGTAATTCTGTCATGAACTCTACGACGGTCCCCCTCGGTCGTGCGCAGGTTTTCGATCTCTTGACGCAGAGCACTAATCCGCTGACGAGCCTCCACCGGATCGGTCAGATGGGAGATCGAACGCTCGATCGCGACACGTTGTTCTTGTGTTTCGGACAAATCGGCTCGCACCCGCCTAAGTAGTTCGGTTAGCGATTCGATGCGCGACCGAGTACCCGCTGTTTCGTCGGCAAGCGTGGTATGAGCGGTCCGGGCTTGCGACATTAAATCGTATGCGTTTTGCAGGTCGGATCGTGCTTTGCGCTCCTGCGCTGCAGATTTTTTTGCGATATCCTGCGAATCGTAATGTGCTTGCTGAACAATTTCGAAGTTCTTCTGAACGGGCGTCAGTTGATCTCGAATTTCAGCGAGACGGTTGCGTTGGCTCAAGCGTGTTGCGGCGCTGGTCTGCGCACCGGCGGTTACGGTAAATCCATCCCATCGCCAAAGCGCTCCGTCACGGCTTACAAGACGTTGTCCCTCTCGTAAAGAGGTATGCAGATCGCGTCCGATCTCAGTTGTTTCAATGACGCCGATCGTCGCAATTCTACGCGCGAGTGCTGCTGGGCCTTTGACGAATGCAGAGAGGGGTTTGGCACCCTCTGGAAGCGGTATAGGCATCGCAATCGGTGGTAGAACATTCCAATGCACCGGTGCTGCGGTGTCGATTGGGGCTGTGAGATCGTCGTCGAGTGCCGCGCCCAGCGCTTTTTCGTAACCGGGTGTGACTTCTAGGGCGTCGATCAAGGGTGGGAAAAGGTCTGAATCGTCTTCTTTCAAGAGACCGGCCAGCGCGTTTTCCTCTGCAAGGAGCCGGTCTCGGGCGGATTGGGCATCTTGGAGCCGCGCCCGCCGTGCAGTCTCGTTTTCCTCTGCAGCCCCGCGTGCAGCTTCGGCCTCTTCCAAAGTCCGCCGTGCGGATTCAACAGCACTTTCTGCCTCCGCAACAGCCTTTGCAGTATCTTCAAGCGCTTTATCCTTGCCCACTACGGCAATGAGTTCGTCCCTTTCGTGTTGGAGTGTTGTGACCCGTTCGGAAAGATTATTATAGCGAAGGCCAAGTTCGTCACGCCGTTTGATTAGGGCATTTTTGTTAGCCTCCGCCGTTGCGATCGTTTGCGTCAACTCTGAAAGTTCCGCCTCCCGTTCCCTCAATGTAGTCGTTATTGCTTCCATTGCCGAACGGGCATTTTCGCGGGTTTTAGTTTCGCCTTTCTGTGCGGCTTCAATTTCGGTGACTTCTGCGTCTAATCCTTGAATGGCTGCTTCGGCATCGGCGCTAAGTGATTTTTCACGTTCAATATCTTTTGCAATCAGATTGAGGCGCTGATCAACAGCAGCGAGTGTGTGGGCAATCCGGCCTTTTTCAGCGTCTAATTCCCGTTGTTCCACCAAAAGACGTTGCAACTCGGCAGCGGCTGACGCCTCCTCTTGTCTTAGGCCAGGAAGTTTTACGGCAATTTCCGCTTGTAGCCTTGCGGCTTCACTTGCATGCATTGTTCGAATATCTACCGCTGCTTCGGCCTTATTGAGATCTTCGCGCGTGGATTCAAGATCAGCGTTCGCTTCCTGCCAACGTAAATGGAGTTGGATAGCTTCATGGCGGCGGATGTGGCCGCCCAGCCGACGATATCGAGCGGCCTGACGAGCCTGGCGTTTTAGGCCTTGAAATTGGCCTTCCAGTGCGACAATCACGTCGTTAAGACGCTCCAAGTTCGTCTCTGCCGCTCGCAGCCGGAGCTCGGCTTCATGGCGGCGTGAATGAAGTCCCTTGATGCCGGCGGCCTCTTCCAAAAGACCTCTTCGCTGCGTCGGTTTGGCACCAATCAGCGCCCCGACGCGGCCTTGATTCACCATGGCGGTTGAATGTGCGCCAGTTGCAAGGTCGGCGAAGAGTAGCTGGACGTCACGCGCCCGCACGTCACGGCCGTTGATTTTGTAGCTGGATCCCGAGCCTCGTTCAATCCGTCGAACAATCTCTAGCTCGGATTCATCGTTAAATTGAGCTGGCGCATCTCGTTCGGAGTTATCAAGGACAAGTGTGACTTCAGCGATGTTGCGTGCGGGACGATCGGCCGTGCCGCCGAAAATTACGTCATCCATTTCGCCACCACGCATTTGCTTTGCCGAAGTTTCGCCCATTACCCATTTGAGTGCTTCGACAACATTGGATTTTCCGCAGCCGTTTGGGCCGACGACACCAGAAATGCCGTCCTCGATCTGGACTTCGACCGGATCAAGAAAGGATTTAAATCCGCTTAGGCGTAACTTCTGAAAATGCACTTGGACCGTGACGATCGTTTGGGCGACGTTTGGACCAGATCTTCGTCACTTGGCCTTTTGGGAGAATATTTTTTCGAATTCTTCATAAGGCTGAGATCCGACAATCTTATGGTCACCGTTGATGATAAAGGATGGCGTTGCCTTTACATCAAAATTCTTCTGACCTTCAAGTCGCTTTTCTATTAACCCGTCGATCAATGCTTGATTTTTCAAGCACGTTTCGTAATCCGATGGGTTCAATCCACCGAGTTTTCCAATCCTGGCAAGCTCGCCAAAGGGATCTTGACTGCGGCTCCAAGCTTGTTGTTTCCGGAACAGGACATCAAGAAATCCGAAGTAACGTTCGGGAGGAGCGCAGCGGGCTAAAACGGTTG
Organism: Rickettsiales bacterium; assembly: GCA_002724555.1. Taxonomy (GTDB): domain Bacteria; phylum Pseudomonadota; class Alphaproteobacteria; order UBA8366; family UBA8366; genus UBA6544. The sequence goes on along the minus strand of PBOZ01000039.1, from coordinate 63,078 downwards.
CGAGAAGACCCAACTTGTCAAAGGGAAAGTCCCGAAAAATCAATTTTACTTTACCTGTATCGATATAATTTTTCTTTATTTTTGGCAGTATTTCCTCGTGAAACTGCCGGCAGTGCGAACAGGTTAAAGAAGAATATTCAATCATCGTGATTGGTGCATTCGGGTCGCCGAGAATACGGTCTTGGAGCGCTTCCTCGGTGGTTGGTGCTGCGGCCGATGTATCAAAAGAAATGAGTATTACAACCGAAAGAAAAGTTGGTAACAGAATTTTCTTCACACCATTCTCCTGGAAATCCGGGCGGGGTTTGGTTAGTTGTGATTGGGCCACGTAGCCCAAAAAATTAGACATGAGTATAAGTATGCGAATATGACAGTTTCAAGGCTAAGGGGCACTCAATTTTTCGCAGATTTGCCCGACTCGGAGAGAATCGCGATTCCCAATCGATTTAACGTTTGGCGCATTTCTGGGTCTTTGACTGCTTCGAGGCGGTCCGCTAATTGAGATAATTGCACCCGATCGGGGCCCATTTGCGGGCGGGATGGATGCGTTGGTTTGCGGTTTTTTAGCGGCGTTTGAACGAGTCGGAGCTTTGTGACGGCGGCGTAGCCGAAATAGCTGTTAACGCGTTCAATGAGCCGGAGTGTATCATGTTGGAGCTCCAGTGCAGCGACTGGCGCCACCCTTAGATGAAGGGTGCCGTCCCGCCGTTCGCCGCGCGGGAACGTGAGGCGATCGGGTTGGCAGATTTCCGCTTTTTCGGTGCCAACAATTGTTGGCCAATCGGCCAAGATATTTGCTTCCGCAAGACCTCGTTTCCCAAGTGCTTTGCGCGTCAGGGCAGGGACGTGGCCGGCGATTGCCTGTGGTGGGCCGCCACGCCTTTTCTTTGATTTGTTGTGTCCTTGGTTGTCTTCGACCAAATTTCTAGCCCTTCCGCAAAAGTAAATTATAGTAACCCGATGAACCACAGCGATGCCACCCGCGCAAAAGAAATTCTTGATTGGTATGATTGTCATCGCCGGTCAATGCCTTGGCGCCCTTTGCCTGGCCAACGCATTGATCCATACGCTGTGTGGCTAAGCGAAATTATGTTACAGCAAACAACAGTGGCGACTGTGGGCCCGTATTTCACCGAATTTCTCTCGAGATGGCCGACGATTGGCGATTTAGCAGCGGCGGATCTTGATAACGTCCTACATTGCTGGCAAGGGCTTGGTTATTATGCGCGGGCGCGGAATCTTCACAAATGTGCCCATATTGTGGTGTCCGAATATGGAGGTCGTTTTCCAGAGGAGGAAAAGAGGCTCCTTTCGCTTCCGGGCATTGGGCCCTATACAGCTGCGGCAATCCGTGCAATCGCCTTCAATAAACGAGCGGTCGTTGTAGATGGCAATGTCGAACGGGTCATGGCACGTATGTTCCGAGAGACAGCCCCACTTCCCAATGCAAAGCCAATTTTGCGCCAACTCGCTGATATATTGACACCAAATGAGCGACCGGGTGATTACGCGCAGGCGGTTATGGATTTGGGAGCGACGATTTGCGTGCCACGACGCCCTAAATGTACGATTTGCCCGTGGGTGGACAATTGCCGAGGACGTGATATCGCGGAAAACCTGCCGACACGCGGCCTGAAAAAAGAAATTCCGAGGCGTCGCGGTGTAGTTTTTTGGATAGAACGGCCGGATGGTTCAGTCCTCATCGGACGTCGACCTGAGAGTGGTTTATTGGGCGGCATGATGGAATTTCCATCAACGGAATGGCATGAGGGTTCAGAAATAGAGGATATCCCAAGTGTCTCCCGGCTTGCCCCTCTTGCAGCTACACAATGGTCGGTCGCATCTGACTTAGTGCGTCACAGATTCACGCATTTCGAGCTGGAATTAAGAGTGTTAAAAGGTCTGGTTGCCGCAGAAACACCGACACCAGAGGGTATGCTCTGGTGTCCCATCAATTCGTTCTCAGACTATGCGTTTCCAACTATTATGAAGAAGGTTGCGAAAATGGTCCTTCGTATTGAATAGGGTTATGGGTTAGAATTTGATATAACATAAATTTGGATTGAGAGCGGCGCGATGGACAGCCTATCAACATATGATCTGCCAAAGGTAAACTTTAAACCGCGACGATTGGGGCATGTAAACCTTTATGTTAGCGATCTCGGTGTTTCGACTGAGTTTTATACAAACATTGCGGGGGTCGAGCTGGTTCGGCGAGAACCCACAATCGAGGCAATCTTCTTTTCTAATGGTAATACCCACCACGATGTAGCACTCATGCAATGTAGAGGCGGCGCAGTACGAAAAGGGCGCGATGATTATGTGCAGGCGTCTAGTTTCCGCGGTGAAATGCCAGGACTTAATCACTTGGCTTGGGAAATGCACAGTGAAACGGTCCTAATTGAGAAATTAAAAGCGGGTACTGCAAACGGTCTGGAAATCAAATTTAGCGCTGATCATTTGATTTCGCACAGTGCTTATATTGAAGACCCAGAAGGTATTTATCACGAGTTTTACGCCGATGTGACTGAGGACTGGCGTTCCATATTCAATACAGATCGTGAAGATTTGGTCACAGCGGACTGGGATTGGCAGAACATAGAAGCGCCACTCGGCCCACGGCGGCCTGATAGGGAAGATAAAAGGCGCGTGGAATCGGCCCTTTTCCACGCCCGTTGCGTGTCCCGGGCCGTTATTGCGGTCGAAAACCTAGGACACAGCGACGCTTTCCTGACTACTGTTGCAGGTCTTACTCAGATTGAACAAGCGGATGGTGTCGCGGCGTATTGCGCTGCGGTGTCAGCGTATGATCTTCTTATTGTATCTGCAGAAACTGTTGCGCGCCCGGGCCTTGTCGGGTTTTCACTCCTGGTAGAAGACGAGAATGACTTAAAGACGTCGATTTTGAAAGCGGATGAAAAAGGTATCAATGTGGCATCTGTGATCGATGCCGGGCATAAAATTAGTGCTATTGTATATGATCCAGATGGTCTCGCCGTTGAGTTTTACCATCCAAGGAAGGATGATAGGCTTCACCATCTACCCTCACACGATGATGATCCGTTCTGGGTATTTGATTATTAGGAGTTTTGGATCCGCAGGCCTGCTTGGTATAGGAGCGGTATGACTCGCTTACCAAAAAAGTCGAGGTCAGGTAGAAAATCAAAAAAGTTGATCTGCATACCGTCGCAACCGGCTTTCTTTAACTTAATGAACCAGTCGACAATTTGTTCAGGTGTGCCAACGAGATGGACATTGCCGCCGACGGCCCAGTTATTTTTTGAGTGCCCCTTCCATGAACTTTGATCACCGCCCATGAAGGTAGCTACAAAATTCTCTAGGGCGATGGGATCGGCTTGATTCAAGATTCGATGATATTGCGCCCAGGCCTCTTCTTCAGTGTCGCGGCAAATGACATGTGGGTTTATCATTATTTTAATGCGACGTTTTTTCTCGCGTGCTGAATTGCGAATTTTTTTAATATGAGCTGGCAGGGTCTGGCATGCATCCTTTGGATCGGCGCCCCCGGGGCTAGTGACAAAAATGATATCTGAGTGGTCGGTAGCATAATTGATACCGGCCGGCGAGGATCCTGCGTTGACCATGATTATAGAGCGGTTAACGGGTTTTGGTGCTACATAGGCGCCATTGGTTTGCCACCATTTGCCATTAAAGTTTAGTTCCTCGTCCTCTGACCAAAGGCGTTGCATGATTGTCGTAAATTCAGAAGCCATTTCGTATCGCTTATCATGCGCGATGGGGTCGAGCCCGAACATCCGAAATTCGCTTTCCTTATAGCCTGTGACGACATTTAAGCCCCAACGACCACCGCTCATATGATCTATGACGGCCCCATACTTCGCTAGGTGTAATGGATGCCAGCCGTAAAGAATGTGTACGGTTGCGATCAACAAGGCTTTTTTGGTAATCGGCGCCAGTCCTGCAGAAGAAATAAAGGGATCTATGGCATTTTCGCGAAAATTAATGTCTCCACCGTAACCGCCCTTACCCATCCACTGTGCCAAGGCAAAAAGAATGTCAAAGCCGAGACGATCGGCCTTGCGGGCGCATTTCGCGTTATATTCGAAACTCCACGACGTTCTTCGCGGCGCTTTTGATGGGCTCCAAGCCCCTTCTTGATGCGGCATGAAGAGGCCTAGCATTAAAGGTTGTTCCGCAACCTGTTCGAAGGCAGTTTTTATTTTATTGGTCTTTTTCTGGGTCATTAAGCCAGTCTAACAGAATGGCGAGCCAGATATAAAGTTATTACGGTTAACAGGTATCGTGCTTGGGGAAGAGGTCAAAATGGAAGTTGGCATTGATGTTGGAATATATGGTGCTTTGGCGATCCCCGAAAATGTGATCAACCTTGCGAAATTTGCTGAGGAACGGAACTATAGTTCGATTTGGCTCGCTGATCATGTCGTGTTCCCCGTCAAAGTTAAATCACGCTATCCTTATAGTTTAGATGGCTCATTTCCCGCACCAGATACCGACCCGATCTTGGAACCTATTGCTGCGATGGGCGTCCTTACCGGTGTGACAAAGAATCTTAAAATAGGAACTGCCGTTCTTGTGATGCCATATCGCAACCCAGTTTTGCTGGGTCGCATGCTGGCGACCTACGATGCGTTTTCAAATGGGCGAATGGTCCTAGGCGTTGGTAGCGGCTGGATGGAGGAAGAATTCAAAGCGTTAAAGACAGCAGAATTCGCGGTTCGGGGAACTGTTACCGACGAGTATATAGATATTTTTAAAAAGGTATCAGCCGGCGGCACAGTGTTTCACAATGGTGAACACTATTGTTTTGATCCCGTATATTGTTATCCAGAATCGGTGCAGCGACCCCATCCGCCGGTACTGATCGGAGGCGTCTCGAATCGTGCTCTGCGGCGAGTTGCCGAGAAAGGTGACGGTTGGATATCTGTTTCACTCAATTCTAGAGATATTCCATTGCGCCTCGAAAAATTGTCACAGCTTTGTGAAAGAAACGGCCGCAGTCTCGACGACCTTTGGCTCTGTCATAAACTCTTTATATCGATTGGCCAGGAACAGCCTGACCTTCAGGGAAAGCGGAAAATGGGTACAGGCAGCGTTCAAGATATCACGGACGACATGAAACGCCTGCGGGATCACGGTTACCGTTCAATCATCTTCCGCTATCCAGAGTTCAGCATAGTGGAGCAGAACCGGCAATTCGATATTCTAGCGGATAAGATTATGCCGAAAATTAGTGGTGGATGTTAAAACGCACTCAATGACGTTTAACCCTAGAGACGTTTGCAGTTCGGACTCCAACGTTAAGGTTTAATTTAACTTGTAGAACTCTACCGCGTTTTCGCAGGTAATCTTCTTGATCTGAGAATCGGTCAATCCTGCGAATTGCTCCGCGATATATTTCGTCGACTCCGGCCAAATGCCATCTGTGTGCGGATAATCGGACCCCCACATAAGTGTATTTTCTGTAAGCAAGTTGTTGGTGTTTAAAAGCATTGGTCCAATGACGTCATATTGGAATGTCGCTTTACAGTGAGCTTGCCAATATTCGGATGGTTTTTTCTTCATAAGATCACGAAAGCGGTCTTCGAACTCAAAGTCCATACGGTCCAGCGCGTAAGGCAGCCAACCAACACCGCTTTCGCCGAGCGATATTTTGAGTTTCGGATAGCGGTCGAAAACCCCGGCGCCGATCATTGCCGCAACAATGTGGATCAGCCCCATTTGGAATGCGGCAACACCGGTAAACATTGCAGCGCGGCGAACTTTCCCTGAAGCTTGTTCGCGAGCTTTCGGGTCGGTGGTTGGGAATGTATGGAAATGGAGTGGTAGTTCGACTTCGTTTACTGCCTCCCATAAAGGGTCCCAGCAGGGATGCCACATAGGTTCCATATCCCAAGAGCACGAAAGCTCTAGCCCACGCAAACCCATCTTCGCGCAGCGGTGAATTTCCTTGACAGCCGCGTCAATGTCGCCATACGGCAGACACGCGAGACCAATATGCTGCCCGGGATAGTGGCTACAGAATTCCACCAGCCAGTCATTGTATATTCGGAACATATGAATTGCAGCTTCGGGGTCCTGCATTTTTGATGCGGAGCCTAGAATGCCAAAAATAACTTCCGCATCGACCCCGTCACGTTCCATCTCCTTTCGCCGCATATGAGGGTCGGAAACGCGCTGGATACCCTTTTTACCGTCTTCGAACATGCCCGTCTTAGCCATAATATCGACCCGTTTATTTTGGCCTGGAATGAGTTTTTGGCCACCCGGGCCGACGCCGTTTAAAAGGCCAAAATTTGCCCCCCTCTTGGTAACCCATTGCGGGCCATCTGGGCCGTCTTCCACATAAGGCATACGGTCCTTCATCTCGCTAGAGGCTGCGGAGACGAAGAGCTCAGGCGGCATCCAAGGCATATCCAAATGGCAGTCAGCAGAAACGCGATTGTATTGCATAATTACGCAAAGCTCCCTTCGGGCGAAACCATCACATGACAAATAGTTTAGAATTAATGTACCGCGGCTTGGCCTATGGGCAACGGTAGTGTTTCAGCTCAATTCATATTGGGATAGTTAATCCATCTCCGCGCGGAGTTTTTGACGCAGTAAATCGATGGGTACGTCACGGCCATCTCCTGGTAAATGCCAGAAGGTCCACCCGTTGCAGCTCGCAGCGCCTTGGACGGCGGCGCCCACCTGATGGATTGAGCCACGGTGGTCGGCCGTAATCAAAGTGCCGTCGGCACGGACCTTAGCGGTCCAGCGACGACAATGGCTGTGCAGAACCGTGCCGGGTTCTAAAAAGCCGCGTTCGACAAGCCAGCCAAAGGGTATCCGCGGTTCTTTCCGCTTAGACGGAGTTTGCAGCAAACTAATATCGCCGGGTAATGGGATGTGATCGAGACGATTGCGGGCGACCGTTACATACTCCTTCTTACGCTCGAGACCCAAATATTTGCGACCAAGCTTCTTCGCAACGGCGCCAGTGGTGCCGGTCCCGAAGAATGGATCGAGGACGATATCACCTGGTTGTGTTGCGGCTAGAATAGCGCGGTGCAGAAGACCTTCAGGTTTTTGGGTTGGGTGTGCTTTCTCACCGTCACGATTTTTTAGGCGCTCTTGACCAGTGCAGATCGGCATAACCCAGTCGCTCCTCATCTGCAGGTCCTCGTTAAGGGCCTTCATGGCTTCGTAGTTGAAAGTATACTTCGAGTCAGCTGAACGCGCGCACCATATCAATGTCTCGTGAGCGTTGGTAAACCGCCTACCTCGGAAATTAGGCATCGGATTGGTTTTGACCCAGACGATATCGTTGAGAATCCAGTAACCGAGGTCCTGCAAGGTCGCGCCAACACGAAAGATATTATGGTAACTTCCGATGACCCAAAGTGTTCCATCATCCTTCAGGACGCGTCTGCACTCGTCGAGCCAATTCCAGGTGAACTGGTCGTAGGCATTGAAGCCGTCAAACTTGTCCCAATCCTCTGCCACACCGTCGACCCGACTGTCGTTCGGACGCCTTAACTCACCGGTAAGTTGCAAATTGTAAGGCGGGTCCGCAAAGACCATATCGACGGAGCGGTCCGGCAACGAAGCGAGCAATTCAAGAGAGTCGCCCAATAAAATTTCGTTTTCCGGAAGTACTCCTAAGTAATTATTTTTAATATTCATGTATTAAACATGATTCATTATATTCATAGCGTCAATATGAAGAATTTGCCTATTATTGATCTGTCATGAAATTCTATATATTGATTTAAGAGGTTAGATACTTACTAGATATTGTGAGTAACTTTCGGATAGGGGTGAAAGTTTGCCGATGTTCTGGCGTAACGCCGAATTGTAAAAGAGCATTGTGATGCTCCTTTGTACCGTAACCGGCGTTTCTATCCCAGCCGTACTCCGGATACTTATTTGAGAGGTCGACCATAATACGATCCCGCGTCACCTTCGCCACAATTGATGCGGCAGCGATTGATAATGACTGACCGTCGCCTCTCACAATTGTTTTGACTGCAAAGGGAATATTGGGCGCACGATTTCCATCTATCAATGCAGACTTGGGCGTAATAGTAAGCTCGTCCGCTGCGCGCTGCATGGCGAGCATTGTGGCCTGTAAAATATTGAATTCGTCGATTTCTGTAGGTGATGCGATGCCGATTCCAATATCAGCGATCGCTCTCAAATGGGCGAAAAGCTCCTCACGTTTTTCTTTCTTGATTTTCTTTGAATCATCAAGCCCGGCTGCAAGGGACGCTGGCATTGCATTGCGTGGTAGTATAACAGCGCTAGCGACGACTGGCCCGGCCCATGGTCCACGTCCCGCTTCGTCAAATCCGGCAACCGGGTTAAGACTTTGATCCTCAAACTCGAAGTCAGGCATCGTCCAGGTCTCGCATTTCCTGGCGCTCGGTTGATTTTGTCTCGCGTTCGCGCCGCCGCCGCTGGTATTCACGCAAGCGCCGTCGCAAACGCTCAAGCGGAATCTCAATGCGTGTCAAAATCCAGTACAGAGCGTCAAAAGTGTTTCGGCTGTAACGTCGGGTATATCGCCGTTCCCGGAAATAGATCAATCGTAACAGGCCGCCGATCGTATTCATGCGTCGCGCGGCACGGTGTTGTACTCGACGGGCACTATTCGTCCATAACGGGCTTGTTATGAGCGAGAGCACTGTGACTGCCACTACCAGACGATAGAGGTCAGAATCGATAATCGCGCTGTCTATCGCTACACCGCCAAGGATAAAGCCAAACTCACCGATTTGCGCGAGGAAAAGGCTCGACAAGAAAGCGTGTTGCCAGCTTTCGCCCATGGCTCGAAATATCACTGTATTAAGGGCTGTCTTAAAAATGGTGACGAAGGCCCAGAGCAACAAAACTAGGCTGATATTGTTCCATAGAAAACTGAGATCTACGAGCAATCCTATGGATAAGAAGAAAGTCATCAATAGAATGCTCTCGATTGGTTTAGCCGCTTCGAAGATTTCATGGCGTTGGTAGCTGCTGCCGACTACGAGACCAGCGAGAAAAGCGCCAAAAACGGCGGAAATACCGACTAGTCCAGCAACTGCGGCAGCAGTAAAGCACCAGGCGAGGGCAGCGACTGGCCGGAGATCAACTCGGCCCAATATGAATTTGGCAAAAGTCAAGTTAAGCTTTCGGTCCTTTGCTAAGTAACGAATGAGAAGGACAAGGAGTCCTACCGTCAGGAACAGTTTGAGTAAGACAAAAAAATCGAATCCTTCGCCGGTCATTCCACCTAGAACTATCAGCATTGGCGCGACGGCGAGGTCTTGAGCAATAAGGACACCGACGCCGATACGACCCACCCGTTGGCGCAAAGTGCCAACATCTTCCATCATCTTAACGCTGACGGCCGTGCTGGACAGAGCTAACACGAAAGCAAAGAAGATTATGTGGGTGGCGTCCCAATTGAGAAAATAACCGAGAATGAGCATTGCCAACAGGCTGACCAAAATTTGCAGCCCAGTGCTGAAGACCGCAATGCGCCACATCCTGCGGAAACTCCGGACGGAGAGTTCCATGCCGATGATGTAAAGGAGCATGAGGACACCTAGTTCGGCCAGTGCTTCGATTTGTCCTCGGTTGCCCACAAGACCCAGACCGGATGGGCCCAGCAGGACGCCGGATAGGATATAACCGACTATGGCTGGCTGACTTAGACGCGCCATTGCCATGCCGCAAAGTGTGGCCGCGGCAGCAACAACGGCTAACCCTGTGAGCTCAATCCCGTGGTCCATATTGTGGTCAGCCTATCACAATAAATTCTCGTGGACAGAGTGGAAAGATGAACACAAATATGGCGGTATGATGCTCTCTCATTGAAGTTCTGTCGCAGTTGACTGAGGGCTCCTGAAGCAAAAATGAACGGCCGTTAAAAAAAGGGTCAATTGGTCTTCTTTTTTTGGATAGTCTTTGAATTTTTCCAGGGTTGAGCTCAAGTGAGAATTCGATCTATCGCGTTGGCTTTCCAGTACAGCTTGATTTTGAAATCGAGACTGGTAGACAATTCATAATAAGCATGTGTCGGTCATGCGAAACAATAAATGTAACCATGTTCGCGACCTCGATAAGGATTGATCAACCGATTGAAAGGAACGTCAGGTGATTTGTTGCGGCTTACTATCTTCCGGGCGTTGTCTAAAGATAATGTAGTTGTTATTTGTCCAGGTTAGACAACTTCGAGAGGCCATCCGTCATCAATTGCTTTAAAGCCATTTGCCTCGAATCGGCCCGCACGGTGAATAATCACCTTATGGATCCTTCTTGTCTGTTTTGGGAGCTTCCAGTCCATCAAATTGAAATAATAAAATTTGAACATTCAACATTTGAGTGGGCTATGAGTTTGCTCACAGCTTGTGATAGAAAGTTTCCATGGCGGAGCTAAGTGTCATAATTCCAACATTGAACGCAGGTGAGGTTTTGGGGCCGACACTTAGCGCCTTGGCGCAGATGGAGAGTATTGGCTTGATTAAGGACCTCGTAGTTTCAGATGGTGGTTCCGAAGACGGCACTCAATCGGCTGTGATCGATGCGGGTGCTAATTTGGTTAAAGCGGCCCCCGGTCGGGGTGGTCAGCTCCGAGCTGGCGCCGATGCGGCGCGGGGGAATTGGTTTCTTTTTCTTCATGCAGACACAGTGTTAGCGAGAGGTTGGAGCGATAAAGTACGCGAATTCATTGAACGATCAAATTCTTTTGAGATCGCTGGTTATTTTGAATTTGCTCTCGACGATACATCGCTCTCTGCAAGGCGACTTGAATGCCTGGTACGATTGCGAAACCGTCTGTTCGGCCTGCCATACGGCGATCAGGGATTATTGCTCTCAAAGCGTCTTTATCAACGCATAGGCGGCTACCAAGATTACCCGTTGATGGAGGACGTCGATATTGTTCGGCGCCTTGGTCGACGCGCTCTTGTGCCGATTAGTTCACGGGCCACAACATCAGCGGTGAGATTCCAGCAAGATGGATATTGGTTGCGGGCAATTCGAAATCTTTCCTGTTTAGGACTCTTTTACTTTGGCGTTCCGGTAAAAACGATCAAAAAGGTCTATGGATGAAACGTCGCCACCTCATTATTTTTGCGAAATCGCCTCGGCTTGGCCGCGTAAAACGGCGTCTCGCGGCTGATATAGGTGCTGTCGAAGCATTGCGCTTTTACCGGCATAATCTCGCTTCGACAGTTCGTAAATTAGGGTACGATCCCCGTTGGCAGTGCTGGCTATTTGTTGATAGAGGGTTAGGGCGCTGGCCGGAAGCTATCCGTCGCCGCTTTCAAGTGCGCAAAGACCTTGGTGCGCGAATGGAAAACGCATTGCGCACTTTGCCGTCAGGCGCTGTGGTTTTAATCGGGTCCGATATTCCTTGTGTGTCGCCAAATGACATATGGAAAGCCTTTACTGGGTTGCGGAAGTCTGGAGTTATTTTTGGTCCTGCCGAGGATGGCGGCTTCTGGCTTGTTGGTTTGGCAAACAGGCGGACTGCGCCAGGCCTGTTTAGAAACGTCCGCTGGTCGACTGAAAGTACTCTAGCTGATTGTATTGGAAACTTGGATCAAATTCCGTTGTTTGTGTCTACAAAATCAGATGTCGACAATGGTAGTGCCTTTTTTCGCTGGCGCGATGAAGTTTCCGTATAAAAAATTAACATTCATCCGCCGCAAATTTTGCTGGGAAGGTCGTGAAGCGGTTCTATAATTGAGGAGTGCTGTCGGCTGCAATTGACCGAATCGCGAGTGCTATTTTTCCTGCAGGCGTGGCATCAATTCGACGAAGTTGCAGGGCCGGAAACGACTATCTAATTGGTGGTGCAGGATTTCATCCCAGCCGTCTTTGCACGCCCCGGTTGATCCGGGCAGGGCGAACAGATAAGTGCCTTTAGCAACACCGCCAACTGCACGACTCTGAATTGTTGATGTGCCTATCTTCTGGAAGCTGACCCACCGGAATAATTCTCCGAAACCTGGTATATCTTTCTCACAGATTCGCTCGAAAGCCTCGGGCGTGACGTCGCGGCCTGTTACACCGGTTCCGCCTGTTGAAATGATCACATCAACATCTGGGTTCTCGATCCAGTCCTTAAGTTGAGTTTCGATCGCGCTGGAGTCGTCTTTAACGATGGCCCGCGCCTTAAGGATGTGCCCATCCTCTTTGAGGCGTCCGACTAGCGTGTCGCCGGATCGATCGTCGTCCTTTGTGCGGGTATCGGAAACAGTCAGTATAGCTATATGGACTGGGAAGAAGATTAACTTATTGTCAATTGGCACGAACAGCCACCTTATCTGTGTTTGAATCAAGCCTAGTGTATCGCGGCCATGTTCCGGCCGCGATGGCGTTGAGGGACGGTGTCGGTTGACCAAGTCGGTAGCGGTAAATCCAGAGATTTGTCAGGACGCGTTCGACAAAAACACGGGTTTCCCGCGATGGGATGCTTTCGATAAATAGCAACGGATCGTTCTTGTATTCCGATGTTCGACGCCATTTGTTCAGGTTGCCGGGACCGCCGTTATATGCGGCAGCAGTGAAGAACAGGTTGCCCTCGATTCCAGGGAATTCGAGGAGGTGTTGAACGTAGGACTGGCCCAGCTCGATATTGTATTCCGGATCGAACAATTCATGGCGCCTGTGACCCCGGAATCGCTTGCCAGCCATAAATCCAGCCGTTCTTGGCATAAGCTGCATCAAACCTCGAGCTCCGGCTCTGCTTTTGGCTTTTGGCTTGAAACCTGATTCTTGCCGGATTAAAGCAAAAATCATTGCGCGGTCGATATCATAGCCATCCTTTGGAACCCAATCGGGCATGGGGTAGAGTGCAGCATCATAGTGGTCGCCGCTTTTGCGTTCCAGTAATCGCCCAAGGCGGTATGCGAGTGCCGGCAGATTGGCCTTAGCGGTTAACCCCAGAAGGATATGCGCCAATTTTGGTGATAAGGCACCAGTAAACCGTTTTAACTCAAGTTCAGCGCGAGAATTTTCGCCAACTTGGATGAGCCCAAGCGCGCGCTTTGCCGCGGGTGCTTGCAACAGCAAGTTCATTTCGCCGGCGCTGAGCTTTGGGAGCTCCCACTCAAAGACGGGTATTTCGCCCAGCGTGCGTGCTGCTAGTAAACCATAAAATGTCCGGGGATTCTGTGCCGCTTTGGCTAGTAACGGATTAACGCGAGTTGGTTGTCGGGCGGCAAGAAAGGCCCTTGCGGCCCAGTAGGCCGCCGCTGATTTGATCCAAGCGTCTTCCAGGTTGGCTTTTGAAAGCATATCAAAATTTTCTGCGGCTCGCATGTAATTGCCCAAACGCCAAGCTGCTAAGCCAGACCACCAAAGTGCCATAGGTGCTTTCTTCCCTGACCGCTCAATTGCGGAGGCCGCAGTTTGCAGTGTCTTCTCGTTTAATTCAGCGTGATAGTAGCCCCGAGCAACGATCGCCAGTGTCTGGTCGTAGCTTACCGCATGAAAATTGCGTTTGATGTCAACATTTTGCAGCCTCTTCAAAGCTTGTGTTGGCCGTCCGCGCCGGACCAGAGATTTGACTTGTTGAGTTACGTAGCGGGCATGCCGGCGCTGCGCCCTTGTCCCATATCTTTTTATTCCTTTTCTCCCATCCGATACGTCGTCTTGGACTGGGGACGGGAGTGAGCCAAATGAGACGCCCAGCGGGCGCTGTGGCGCACGCCAATTATGCGGTTTTCGCCTCATTGCTAGGGCGTAAGTCCGACGTGCGCCGGGATGATCAGCGTATGTATCCAACCATTTTTTCAGCTCTACATAGCGGGAGCGATATTTCGTGGGATGCATATATCGCTGATACAGCACATGGCCCACTAGCAGACGGTCGTTGAGGCTCTTGATAAGTCTATCTGCCTTTCGCCATTGGCCATCCTTTTGCAGATCAAAGATACGGCGATACATTGTAGCGTCTTTTTTTGATAAAACTTGAGGCAGTGAATCCTGCGGGTCCCCGGCCCGTCCGGTCGGAATGGTGGCGGTATCCTGGGCGATTGCAGGCATAACTCCGTAAATGGTACTGCAGAATATCATTATCAAAATGGCGGTCTGTTTTCGGTTAGCGATGAAAAACACGACTTTGATTGCTCCGCTACAATCTAAATTTAATTGAATGCATATGCAGAAGTGGTACTAGAGTTCGGAAAATTAGACAAGAATCTCGCTGTTTTCATGTCCCTGCGCGAATTATGTGCGCATTTTCTGCAGCTTTTCTTGGATCGCCAGGAAGTCTCGCCACGCTTCTCTCTTTTGCGCCGGTTGACGTAAGAGGAACGCGGGATGGAAAGTTGGCATAGCGGGAATTGGAGTATCTAGACCGTCGCTTCTGTATTCAAACCATTTTCCACGTAGACGCATTATTCCCTCCGTCCGACATAGCATAACCTTTGCTGAGCTGCCGCCCAGAAACACTAAGATTTTTGGCTGTGCGAGTTCTATATGGCGCTGTACAAACGGCAAGCAGGCGGCGGATTCGGAAGCTGTGGGGCTGCGGTTACCGGGGGGACGCCAAAAAAGAATATTTGAAATATAGACTGACGAACGCTCCTGCCCGAGGGCAGACAACATTCTATTTAGTAATTTTCCGCTCGCACCGACGAAGGGCAGCCCTTGGCGGTCTTCATCGACGCCTGGTGCCTCGCCTATAAACATTAGGTCTGATTCGGGATTGCCGTCAGCAAAGACAGTATTTGTAGCTGTGAACTTAAGTGCACAACCTGAGAACTTCTCAAGTCGCTCTCTTAGGTCTTCAATGCTGCTGGCATCTCGTGCGATGTTGATTGCCTCTCTTGCGCCTTCCGCTGGTGCCAGTGGTTGGCCAGAGGATGCTGGAGACGTGGATCGCGTTGACGGTGGTTGTAATGTCGGAAGCTTTGACGAGACTGCGGTGGGCACTGGCGCAGCACTTGCGAAACGATCGATAGGTTGATCTTCGATAACTTCGTCGATAGCCATCTCGAGATGCCATCTAAGAGCGTCTAGCGATGAAAGTTTTGGCAATGCTTCGCGGTCTGATTCCATAGTATAAGAACTCCTTTGCCTGAAGTGTCTACCAAATTCCGCCGCGGTACGATAGAGAACTCGTCATAGTTTCGAGATTGCGCAAGAAGTGAGGTATCGCGATGGAACGCGAATCGATAGAAGTTGATGTTGTGATTGTCGGCGCTGGCCCCTCCGGCCTGGCAGCTGCTATCCGTTTAAAACAGCTGGCGGCCAAATCTGGGCGCGACATTGATGTGACAATTTTAGAGAAAGGCTCAGAGGTCGGTGCGCATATCCTGTCGGGTGCCGTATTGGATCCACGGGCCTTGAATGAACTCATTCCTGATTGGAAAGAGAAAGAAGCGCCTTTAAATACGCCGGTGATGGCCGAGAAGTTCCTAATATTGAAAGAAGGAAGCGCAGTGTCGTTGCCGACATTCATTTTACCACCAGTCTTAAAAAACCATGGAAATTACATTATTAGTTTGGGTAATTTGTGCCGCTGGTTGGGTGAACAAGCTGAGGCCATTGGAGTTGAAATTTATCCAGGGTTTGCAGCAGCAGAAGTTCTTTATAATGACGACGGTTCGGTTAAAGGTGTCGCGACAGGCGATATGGGTGTAACGCGCGAAGGCGAAAAGGGCCCAAATTACCAGGTAGGTATGGAGCTACATGCGAAGTACACGCTCTTTGCAGAAGGATGCCGTGGCAGTCTCGGCAAGCAGTTAATGGAGAAATTTAATCTTCGAGAAGGGGTCGAGGCGCAGACGTACGGCATAGGCATCAAAGAGTTGTGGGAGATAGAGCCTGAGAAGCATAGGGAAGGTCTCGTTGTCCATACTACAGGTTGGCCATTAAAAAGTGATACTTATGGTGGATCGTTCCTCTATCATCTTGAAAATAATCAGGTTGCTGTTGGGTTTGTGGTGGGATTGGATTATGAGAACCCCTATCTCAGCCCTTATGAGGAATTTCAACGTTTCAAGACCCATCCAAAGATTAAATCGTATTTCGAAAACGGTCGGCGGATCGCTTATGGTGCGCGGGCATTGAACGAGGGCGGTTTGCAAAGCCTGCCGAAATTGACGTTTCCTGGCGGGGTGCTTGTAGGTTGCGAAGCTGGGACATTGAACACACCAAAAATTAAAGGCAGCCATACCGCTATGAAGTCGGGCATGTTGGCAGCTGAGGCGGCATTCGAGGCCATTGTGTCAGGTCGCGGGTCTGACGAGCTTTTTGAATACAGGGAGGCCTTTAATAAATCATGGGTCTATCAGGAGTTAAGCGACGCCCGTAACGTACGTCCTGGCTTTAAATGGGGCTTGTATGGTGGGATGATCTACGCTGGGATTGATCAAATACTTTTTCGTGGCAAAGCACCCTGGACTCTCAAACATAGTCACGCGGATCACGAAGCGACCGGAAGGGCAGAAAACTTCCAACCTATCGAATATCCAAAGGCTGATGGGGTTATTACTTTTGACCGCTTAACGAACGTATCGTTTTCGGCAACTAATCATGAGGAAGACCAGCCGGTCCATTTAACATTAAAAGACAAAAATGTGCCTGTAGATGTCAATCTGGCAGAATTTGCGGCGCCAGAGCAACGCTACTGTCCTGCTGGCGTTTATGAAATACTCTATGATGACGACGCTTCGAACCCGAAATTGCAGATCAATGCGCAAAATTGCGTGCATTGTAAAACCTGTGATATCAAAGATCCGACACAAAATATCGTTTGGGTTACGCCGGAAGGTGGCGGGGGACCGAATTACCCTAATATGTAACGTGCCGGGTTTAGAAATTCCTTGCTCATCTCTGGTCCGTTCATGCAATCGTTCGTTGGCTTGCCATAGCTAACTCATGTATTATTAATGGTTGAGAAACGGAAAGTGGCCACAAAAAAATGATGGTGCCGTTCAAAGAACAACCGAAGGCTGGCTCGGTTGTGTGGCGGATGATATCCGGCGCCACGCTCCTGCTGTTGTGGATTCCGATCTCATGTGTATCAGTTCAAAAAGATGGATCACCATTGCTTGCAGATGCCGGACGGGCGCAGTTCGCTGTCTCTGATTCCAATGAATTGAGCTCACCCGCTGGCAGCTATCTTGCAGGTAGGTTTGCTGAGAAACAGCTCGATTTGTTGGGTGCAGCAAACCTTATGGCTCGAGTTCTGAGCGATGATCCTGAAAATGAGGCGTTGTCCCGTCGCGCCTTCGTATTGTTCTTGGGAGCCGGACAGTACAAAAAAGCTATCGAAATAGCGGAACGTATTAAGTTGCATGAGAAAGGGATGACAACGGCACTCTTGTTGCTCGCAGCAAGGGATGTAAAAGCGGGAAAATTTACTAAGGCTTCGGAATTAATGGTAAATTTCCCGACTCAAGGGTTAGCCCGCTATAGTCGGCAGTTGGCGGGGGCGTGGATACTGGCGGGAACTGGTAATTTTGAAGGCGCCTTCAAGTTGCTTGAGCCTCTTTCTCAAGAAAACGGATTCGTGAGTTTAATGAATTTGCATATGGCTTTGCTAAAAGAGCAGGCTGGTAAATTTGCAGAAGCCGATGAAATTTATAAGAACGCGATGGCAAAAGTTGATGAGACACCTCTGCGTTTATTACGTGCTAGAGGAACATTTTTGGAACGAAGGGATCGCAAAGACGAAGCCAGAATTCTCTACGAATCTTATTTGAAGATGAATCCTGCAAGTTATTTGATCGGCTATGAACTTCGGCGATTGCAAGATAATCGTTCTGTAAGGCCAATTGCGGACGATATTGTTTCCGGTTTTGCCGAGGCTATGTTCAATTTAGCTTCCGCGCTCCCAGTATCCCGTGCAGGCGCTGCTGCTTTGTTATATGCGAGAATTGCGACTTACCTGAAGCCAGATTTCCCCGTCGCTCAATTATTAATGGGAGATATTCTCGACAGCAGTGGGCGTCATGAAGATTCAATTGAGATTTATAAGTTGATTGGGAAAGAGACTTCCTACAGCTGGCTCGCACGGCTTAAGATGGCGGAAAATCTAAATGCGACCGACCGCCTTGATGAGGCAAAGGATTTGCTGGAGGCGATGGCTAAAGAGCGGCCGACGGAGACGGACCCGCTGGTTCGCTTGGGTAGTTTTCTTCGCTCAAAAGAGGATTATCAAGGCGCTGTAGATGCCTATAATCGTGCTTTCGAACGTCTTGGTACCGAAGGACCTCGGGATTGGATGCTTTTTTACTATCGTGGTATCTCGCTAGAAAGATTAAAGAAATGGGATGTTGCAGAGCAAGATTTTCTTAGAGCCCTTGAGCTCAATCCGAACCAGCCATATGTGCTGAATTATCTTGGTTATTCTTGGGTCGACCAGGGGGTTAATCTGAATAAGGCTCGCGAAATGATCGAGCGTGCGGTCGAACAACGACGAGACGATGGATTTATCGTCGACAGCATGGGATGGGTGCTATTTAGGCTTGGTGATTACGAAGAGGCCGTTGAATACTTGGAGCGTGCAGTGGAGCTTCGGCCACTTGATCCGGTTATAAGTGATCACCTGGGCGATGCTTACTGGAAGGTGGGCCGCAAGCACGAAGCAAGGTTTCAGTGGAGGCGCGCGCTCAGCCTAAACCCTGAAAAAGAGGAAGTTGATCGTATCGAGGTGAAGCTCAATAAAGGTTTGGGTGCGGCTTCCCAGAAAGACTCCGATGGATGAATATGCCTGCAAGTGGTCCGATATTTCTGGAAGCTCCGGCTAAGATTAACCTTTACCTGCATGTTGTGGGCCGCCGGGCAAATGGGTTTCACGAGTTGGAATCTTTAATCGGTTTTATGGATGAATTCGACACTTTGACACTTACGCCAGCTGAGGAATTAGGGCTTGAGATCACAGGGACCTTCGCCCCCGGCCTTTCGAATGGCGAAGACAATCTTGTCCTTCGTGCCGCACGGGCGCTCGGTAAGGTGGCGGGGTTAGAGCCTAAGGTACATATTAAACTGCAAAAGCACCTCCCGGTAGCGGCTGGCCTTGGCAGCGGTTCTGCCGATGCGGCTGCTACGCTTCGAGGTCTAGCAAAATTTTGGAATATTGACACCGATAAAGTTGATTTAAGAGAGGTTGGCTTTGGGCTGGGCACCGATATTCCAGCCTGCTTGGTTAGTGATACAGTGCATGTTAGTGGGGTGGGCGAGCGTCTTGAAGCTGGACCAATACTGCCCAATGCCGGATTGGTGCTCGTGAACCCAGGCGTCACTCTTGCGACGCCTTCGGTGTTCCATGCCCGTCGAGGTGGGTTTACACCGGCATCGCCAATGATAAAAGTGCCGCGAAATCTCGATGACTTGGTAACAATACTAGAGAACCGTTCGAACGATTTGACAGAACCCGCGTTGCGATTGGCGCCGGTCATCCGTGAAGTATTGACTGCGTTAAAAGAGGCACCGGGGTGCCGATTAGCGCGCCTCTCCGGCAGTGGTGCTACATGCTTTGGGATATTTGATAATCCCGATGCGGCGATTACCGCGGCTGGAACGATTAAGACTGAAGGTTGGTGGGTTCGACCTAGTCGCTTCCGGAGCAGTAATGCGCGGGGCACGCTGTAAATGTAGCGTCTTGCTGAATAGAGACGGCAAATGACTTTTTCTTCTTGGTAATATCGATTTACGCTGTATCGAGCACCTTACTCTTGCGGGACGGCGTTGCCGGTCTTATGTTCCGCATCGTGATGGGGCGTGGCCAAGTGGTAAGGCACCGGTTTTTGGTATCGGCATTCGCAGGTTCGAATCCTGCCGCCCCAGCCATTTATTATTATCTCTTTTTATGTTGTGGGTTTCTTTATTTGACGTCGAGTACGGAACTTGTGGCGGAACCGAGCACTTCAAAAGCAACGCTACCGCCGAAAAGACGCCGGACGCGTGAAATTCCATATTCGGATACAGTGGTCAGTTCAAAGTGTTTGCCCATCTCAAGAATACGTTGAACCGGATCACCGACATTGCAGATTGGCTCTTCGACTGGGATACCCAAGCGGTCCAAATGTGCGCAGGCCCTTTCAAGATGTGTCGTGACCAAACCTCTATCCTCTTCAACCCTGGCTACACCCATCAAAGTAATTTTTTTACTGCAATGTTGAGCGAGAATTGCGGTTCGCTGAACTGCGTCCATGCTGTGTTCCGAGCCATCGTGACAAATCAGATAACCGTCCCGTCCGGGTGTGTCGCGCGCGATCAAAACCGAACAGGGGGACATCATAGAGACGCGTTGCACAACGCTCATCCGAAAAAGTGACTTAATTTGTCCCCGCCAACGGCTCGGCTTGCCGATGATCATCAAGTTATAGGGGCCGAGCTCGTATTGATCTAGAATACCGCTTGCTATATCTGGCGCGGTCTTCAATTTTAAGACAATGCTTTTGCCGGACTTGTGCCGATACTCTATTTTATTGTCTCCGAGCGGATCGCCCCGGATCGCTTTATGGCTAGATATAGTCTGCCATTCGTCACGCTGCTCAACAGCGTCGATCAACATATTTCGGCCAAGCTTCAGGTATTGGATACCCGGTAGGTCAAGTTCCCACTCTAGCATGTTCTGACGGGCAACGCGCATCTGCAATCCGCCCGACCTCAATCCCTGATCAATGGTCCGAACGTAGAGTAAGATGATATCGCAATCATCACCGTGCCCGATCTCTTTGGCGATTTTGACGCCTTGGTAGGCATCTTCCGTACCATCTAAACAAACTAAGATGCGGAACCGCTTACGGCGCTCGGCTTGGATTGCAGCAAGTTCGCGTTTGGCCTCTGCATAAAACCCACTATCGACATCCGGGAATAATTTCATTCGCCCTGACCTTCTAAACGCCGACCAACGGCCAATACACCAAAGCTGCCAGAAGAATGACTAATGTTGAGATTATGGCCATTCGTAAACCGACTTTGAGGAAATCGCGTGCTTTAAGATAGCCCGAAGCGTAAACAATGGTGCAGGCTGGCGTCCCAACCACGGTAAGATAGGCGAAAGCGGACGAAATGGCGGTCACAAAGCCGAGGACGATTGGACTTTCCCCAGCGGCTACCGCGACTTTGAGGACGAACGGTCCCAACACGGCGACAGCGGCACCATTCGACATTGTATTGGTGACTGCGGTTGTCAAAATTGAAATTGCGGCCCAGAGGCCAACTCCGTCTTCTGCTCCAAACGGCACTAAGAAGGCGAGGAAGTTCTCTGCCAGCCACGTTGCAGCACCTGTATCCTTCATTTGTACGCCGAGCGATATAGCTGCTGCGTACAGAAGAATTACACCCCAATTAACTCCCGAATTGACATCCTCCCATTGGACTAATCCGGCGATTAAGAACAGGCAGGCACCGACTATGGCGATAGTGCCCATGCCGTATTCACCAGACTGAGAAATCCAGCCAAACAAAATCAATCCGAAAAAGATAATCGAGACCCAATCCCCGGACCGCATTGGTCCCTGCAGAGCCACTTGATTGCGTAGCTTAACCACGGCGCGGGAGAGATCACGATACTCGGGCCGGAATGTGAATAGCAGGACCATAGTAACGAGAGGTAATTGCAGCAAAAATATCGGGTAAGCGTAGACCATCCAAGTCACATAATCGACAAGAAAGCGGCTCGTTTCGGGGTTGGTCGGGTCGAAAAAGAACTCCTTCCAATAACCGATCATAATGGCATTGCGGGCCCCACCAGAAGGGGTGCCGATTCCGGCTACAGAACAGCCATAAGCAATTGAAAACAATAAAACAGCGGCTAGGCCACGGACTTTTTTGGGATTGTCCGACGTTAATTGGATTAAGGTAATCCCGACCGGCAGCATCATTGCTGCTACAGTATGTTCGCCGATGAACGAGGCGAGAAGGCCCGAGACCACCGAAATACCGAAACAAACGTTAATAGTTCGGGTACCGGTTATGCGAACGATTGCATAGGCGATGCGTTTGTCGAGCTGTTGTTTAACAACCGCGACCGCCAGCATCAGCGATCCCATTATGAAAAGCACGGAGTCTGTCATCAAACTCTTTGCCACGACGGTCGACTCCAATTCCAATAAGATGACTTGGCCCACAATGATCAACAGTGCCACCGTTGGGAGCGGAACTGGCTCGGTGATAAACAAAATTATAGCCACTATAGACATGGTGAGCACTACCATGCCTTCCCGGCTAAGTTCTTCAGGCTGCGGCATTGAAAGCAAAACAGCGCCGATTCCAAGTGCTATGAAAAACCAGCGCTTTTCCCAAAAATAATACAAATTGATTTGAGTTCGCATCAACGCGAAGCCGAAATGGCTTCGGCGACGAATACGTTCAGTCCACCCGACAGACGTATCGTGCGCACGCAGGCTGTCAACGGCCAATGTAAAGTCAGTCATATCCTAGAAACCAGTGTAGCTGTAGTCTTAAGGTTTTATTCAGTAATGTCGAACTAGACATGAATATTTTACACCCTTTAGACATATCGTGTGTATTTTAGGTCGCAATCGAGCTCTTTTACACTGTCGAAGGTTTGCATATTTTCATGCCGAGCAATGCTTACATTATTTAATACGCTGGGTATCCAAATGTTATAATTCATTTCTATAGCTAGTTTCGTTTTTGGTACGCACAATTTATATGGCAAAGATATCGCTGGCGATAGATGGTGTCGTCCGAGGACAAACTCTTTAACGTAATGTTGCCGATGTTGCCACCCGCCTGCCGAAAGCTCGTGTTAAGTGAAGAACGGATAGGTACCGAGAATTCGATTTCGAATTTGAACGAATATTGGTCGGGGGCAAGTCACGAGGAACAATAAGCATCCAAAAGAGGGTGAGATAAGCATCAATTTGCAGAAAGTTGTGGCGAAAGGAAATCGAATAATTGAGAAGCTGTAGATGGAGAATGTCGGTCGTGTTTTTTATCAGCCAATCAGTATACAAGCATTCAAGCCGGGCCATATAGATCGAAAATGCCATTCTATTACGTGAATTTTAAATACGTGTGCGAACGTGGGTTCAAGTTGAAACATTTCCTGCATTTCAAGCGTTTCGCAGAAAAGCGAGGTTGATATGGGCTTTCAAGTTAAACCTCTATCCGAGGCGCTTGGTGCAGAGATTGTTGGTTTGGATCTGGCGGAGCCGCTTGATCACGCTACCTTTGCGCAAGTGCATCAGGCCCATCTTGACTTTCAAGTCTTGGTTTTCCGAGACCAGCATCTTACGCCAGAACAGCATATAGCGTTCAGCCGACGTTTTGGTGATCTATCGGGTCATGTTTACGGACAGTTTTTGCTACCTGGCTATCCAGATATTTTGAAGGTTTCGAACAAGAAGACGGCGGACGGCGGTTTCGCCGGCTTGGCTTCTGCCGGTCGCCGTTGGCATTCCGATTTGTCTTATGCGCAGAGGCCGAGCTTAGGCTCTTTGCTTTACGCTCTGGAAATTCCGCCGCATGGCGGCGATACCTTATTTAATAATATGTATCGTGCGTACGAAACATTGGCGGCGGCGACAAAGGCAAAGATTGATGGCTTAAAGGCTGAATTCCTGATCGGAAGTGCGCGTAAGTATTATACTGAGGAGGAACGCCCGCCTCTGACAAAAGAACAATTAGCCTTGGTGCCGCCCGTCGAACATCCGATCGTCCGCACGCATCCGGAGACAAAGCGAAAGGCGCTCTACATCAACCCGGCGCATACGGTTCGCATCCTTGGATTAGGAAAAGCCGAAGCAGACGCTTTGCTAGCCGAATTGACGGAATACAGTATCGAGCCTCAATTCGTGTACCGACATAAATGGTGTTTGCACGATCTCGTGTTCTGGGATAACCGGTGCTGTATGCATATTGCAGAGCCACCGCCGCCGGGTACAAACCGGCATATGCACCGTACGACCGTTGTCGGCGATAAGCCCTATTAATGTCATTCGAAACATCCATGATTGATTTGGCATCTCGAACGCTTTTGGACACATTGTTAAAACGCAGTAATGAAATTCGAACGCCTTGTGGTGTGGCCGATATGGTTTGGCGTATTTGGGGAGCTGAGGTGGCAGATCGTCGACCACTCGTACTTTTGCATGGAGGGTTTGGCGCTTGGAATCATTGGGTTCGGAATATTCCAGTATGGGAGAGGGACTACCAATTGGTCGTCGCAGACCTGCCAGGTTGCGGTGACTCCGACTCGTTGCCGCGTCCCTATGATGCAGAAGACCTGGCTACGATCGTATCGATCGGGATCGATGGTGCCGTGCCCGGAGATCAACCTTTTGATTTGGTTACTTTTTCGTTCGGTGGAGTGATTTCGGGGCTAATCGCTCACAAGCAAGCTAGGCGTATCCGCAGTCTGACGCTGATTGGCTCGCCTGTGCTCGGTTTGACAGGAACGGGACCGGCAAATGACTTGATCGCCGTGCGGCCCGATCTGCCGGTCCAGGAAGCTGCGCCGCTCCACCGTTTAAATTTGCAGAAATTAATGGTTTGTGATCCGGATGCAGCTGACGATTTGGCGTTGACTATTCAATTGGAGAATATGTCCAAGGCGCGGCTGCGATCGAGGGGAATAGCGCGTTCGATGGTCTTGGCTGAAAGTCTTCGCGACCTGCCTTGCCAGCTTAATTGCATTTTTGGGGACGCCGACGTGACGCTCGATCCCGATTTGGCGAGCGTGCGCGCTTATGTTGAAGATGTGCATCCTAGTGTTGCTTTTCATATTTTACCTGACACCGGTCACTGGGCCCAGTACGAAGCGGCAGACGCGGTGAACGAATTGATCCCTAGGTTAATTGGATAGACTTTGCGGAATCGGCACGCGGTTTATCCTTATTGGCATCTCGGCTTATTAAAGGTGCTGCCATGTCTGATCAACTGACCGACTTTAATTTTCTGCAAGGCGTTAAAATTATTGACTTCACGCAGTTCGAAGCAGGACCGACCTGCACTGAAGCGCTTGCCTGGATGGGCGCCGACGTGGTGAAGGTGGAGAACCCAAACCGAGGTGATCCGGGCCGCCGCCTGAAACCGAATCATCCAGATGATGACCCGTTCTATTTTCACATTTTAAATGCAAATAAACGTTCGATGACAGCTAACCTGAAATCGTCAGAAGGACTTGGGCTAGTTCGCGATTTGCTTCGTGAAGCGGATGTGATGGTCGAGAACTTTGCTCCGGGCGCCATTGAGCGTCTTGGGCTTGGTTATGACGAAGTGAGGAGGATTAATCCTGGTATAATCTATGCCCAAGTCAAAGGCTTTGGAGAGGGTAGTCCATTTGAAAAAAACCTTGCCTTTGACATGATTGCACAGGCGTGCGGAGGTACCTTCAGTGTGACCGGGGATCCCGACGGGCCTCCGACCCGCCCAGGTATCTCTCTTGGTGATACGGGGACGGGAATGTTGTTGGCGATCACCGTTCTAGGAGCTCTTTATAAAAAGCGAGAGACGGGGAAAGGGCATAAGCTCGAGGTAGCAATGCAGGATGCAATCCTACATTACATGCGCATTCCGTTTTCGACTATGGGTCTCACCCAGAAGCCCGCGGAGCGGGGTGGTGGTAAGGTGCCGGGTATCGAGAACGCCCCGATGGGGCTTTACGCCTGCGGTCCGGGTGGCCCGAATGATTACATATACATCATGACTAGCCGAGCTAATCCAGAACACTGGGATCGATTGCTGAAAGTAGTGGGGCGCGAAGATCTGATCGGAGAAGAGAAATATAACACGCCGGCGAAGCGCCTCCAGCATGAGCAGGAAGTCGACGAGATAATAGCGACATGGACCAAAACACAGACAAAATTTGAGGCAATGAGAATCGTTGGTGAAGCAGGCATTCCGGCCGGAGCTGTTATGGATACCGCCGAGCTTTATGCAGATGAAACCTTTGAGCGACGTGGTGTGATGCAGACGATGACTCACCCCGTGCATGAACCCTTCAAAATGCCTGGCTGGCCGGTTCTGGTTGATGGTAAAGCGGTGCGGATTAAATCCTCGCCGATGCTAGGCGAGCATACCGAGGAAGTCATCGGGGAATGGCTCGGCCTCAATGATGCGGCGGTCGGGGAATTGAAAGCGTTAGGTGCTGTTGGGAATTGAGGGGAGCGTTGGGGCAGCGGCAAACGGCAGGCTCTAAAAGCTCTGTGTATGGGATTTCACAGCTGTTCGTTTGGCTTCTCGGTCCAGTCCACTGCCAGCAACGCGTGCAATGTTATGATTTTGATTTCTATTTTCGGACGTCGGATTTTCAAGGTGGATTACTGCATCTTCAAATTTAATTTCAATTTGTAACTAAGATGCAAAGCCGTCTTGTATCTTAAAGATTTGAGTAAGGGCCTCCTCCGAAAGCGGGCCTTTGTTCACTGCTACCGCGGCATTTTGCAACTCCTCGATGGTTGCAATGCCGATTTCCAGCGTGGATAGGTTTGAGTTTGAGACCCCATAGCGGATGGCTAGTTCTGGCAAGTTTTTGGCATGACCGGCATCGATAAGTGGCTGAAACTTGAGTGCTCTTGCTATATCCTCCGCATAGGTTCGGCCAGAACCAATCGGTGTGACATTCTGATTACCAAGTGGGTGGCGCACCTCGCTTGCCGATAATGCGCCACCTGCAAGTACCCGCACGGCGATTGAACCGACACCCTTTTGGTGCGCGGTGGTCAAGAGTTTCTCGTAGTCCTGCCCCGGGTAGCCATTCGGGACCGTCCGGCCAGCAGACGGCACGACCAAATTGTAGAAAATTTGCGCACTGTCGAACTTGTTTGAGCGCATGAGCCGGTGTAGCGCTTCCGTCGACCCCTTCGCTGTGAAGCCAATATAGCGGGTCTTACCTTCATCGCGAAGCTTCTCGAAGGTTGGGACAATCTCTTCGAGCACCTTATCCGCGGAGAGGTTGCCGCGTTGGTCGCTCGGGTCCTCCAAAGTATTGTGTAGCTGGAAGATATCGACATGGTCCTGTGCCAGCCGCATGAGACTTGCCTCCAGAGAGGTCCGGATAGCGCCCGCGAGATTGCTTTGATACTCCTCGGTGACGCCAACCTTTGTACTGATAAAAATGTTATCTCGGTTAGGGCCAAGTGCACGGCCTAGGTTGGTTTCCGATGCCGTATTGCCATAACTTGGCGCGGTGTCGAAATGGTTGATTCCATTATCGCGCGCCCAAGCGACGGCCCGGTCCTGATCGCTTGACGCGCCCTTGGTCATGAGGCCGCCAACGGCACCGCAACCGAAAGTGAGGAGTGACAATTCAAGTGCAGTCCGGCCGAAGGTTCTTGTCTGCATCAAAAATTTCTCCTACTAGGCTGCGATACAATCCGTCACGATGGTGGTGACATCTTCGATTAATTTCAGCGACTGAACGTTGTTAACAACTCTATTCACCTTATTAGTTGTGAGCACAAGTCCTGCATTATCCACAAATTTTTGCTTCACCTGATTCGGGGTCATCGGATTGTAAACACTGCCCCAATTGTCGTTGATGATGCATTCGAGTTTGCGCCCGTCGGTTGTCTCGACTTGTACCCACCCTTTGAAACGGGTTGGGTCGTTTGCAGTTGGATCGGGCACGTGGGTAATTTTTTCCGTTAACGCCAACAAACTGGGACTATTGATGTTTTCGTCACTAAAAGCCTTTACATCTAAACGACCGAAGGTAAGCATCGCCGCCAGCGTAAAGGGAAAGCTAAATTTGGCGTGATAGTCTGTCGCTGGGCGAAGTTTCACTTGTCGGGGCTCGCACATCACGGGGATCATCCATTCGGCAATCGGGCAAGTTATCGATTTCACCTGTTCGGCGCGGAGCCCATCTTCGTAAAGCTGAGAAATGCAGTCGAGGTGACCGTGCACCACATGGCCACAAGGGTATGGCTTGAAAGATGTGTTGGGATACTCCCAACGGTTGCCTAGTTCGTCCATTAAACGTTCAGGGAATTGTCTCCCAGGCTTAGCATGTGTTGTGTAGAAACCCTGAATGCCTTCCAGGACCTGGCTCGGCCCCGTAAACCCGCAATCAGCGAGATGGGCCGCGATGATAGCCGAATGCGCTGACCAACCGACGTGTAACTGCTTGGTCCAGGTGCCATCGTTAAAACACTGCATAATACCCGATGATTGGCTTCCTGCAATTCCCAGAGCGTTGGCTGTCTTGTTGGCATCGAGGCTCAGTAACTTTGCGGCCGTCACCGCAGCGCCAAAGGTCCCAACGACAGCGGTGGCGTGGAAACCCTGCTGATGAAATGCTTTGGGTGCGACGCTGCCGATCCTGCACCCAACCTCCGCACCAGCGACTATAGCCGTGATAACTTGTTTGCCTGTTGCTCCCAGGGCCTCGCCCAAGGTCATTGCTGTTGTGACAGTGGGCGCAGAGATATGGACCACAGAGCCGAAATGCGTGTCGTCATAATCGAGTGCGTGGGCCATTGCGCCATTGGCCAAAGCAGCGCCAGCCATGCTGGCCCGATTACCATATCCCAGGATGCGTGCGTCGTCGCCGGCGCCAGTCCGCAGTGCGCCGTCTCGGACACTATTGCTGTTTTCGAACGAGCTTGCTGCCAGGGTCGTGCCGAGTATATCTAGCACGCGTAAACTTGCATCGGAGACAACTTCGTCCGGTAAGTCGCCGAACTTGAGTTTGCTGGCCCATGCCGATAATTGTTCGGAAAAACTCAATTTCGACATTTATTGGTCCCCAGTTCCTTAATAATTCCCTTCGCCCTACGCTCTCCAATCTTGTAGGCGTAGCCAAGTTCGCTTAAAACTTCTTAAGTGTTCTCGCCCAATGTTAATGGCGGTTCGAGCGGCTGATTTTTACGTGAGCCATCTATATGAATCCGGCGACGAATTAGAGTGAGATCACTCGCGATTGGATGTGAGGTCCGATAGAAGGTTTCTAGGTGCTGTACTTGCTTATCTTCCATCGTCTCGTCGAGCGTAAGGATAGGGCTGAAGGGTATGTCTTCGGCATCGAAACGCGTTAAGGCTTCGTGCATTTCATAGTGAAGCTGCGGGCTGATTGAGTTCTTTTTCTCAGGATGGTGCATATACAACCATGAGATACCGTCATGCTGTTCCAATTTTACGCATTCGCAATCGAAATCCATTACCGGTACTCCTTATATTGCACTAGTCAGTGAGGTAATGGCATTCGGGCATTTGACGAGTCGCATCATGTCGACAATGTCATTTGGGCTGCTACCTCAATCGAGAACCAAAAGGACCTGGATGCCGAATTATGGAATTAGAACTTCCCGAAGAATTGCGGCTGATGCGCGACACGTTGCGCCGTTTCATTGATAATGAAGTTATTCCGTATGAACGAGAGTCTTGGGAGGGGCCTGATCTTAAGCCTGAATTCCGAGAAAAATGGGAAACTCGGGCCAAGGAACTTGGGATATGGCAGATCGATTTGCCGGAAGAATTTGGCGGAATGGGCCTTGGTCTTCTGGCTCGAGTTGTGGTTTGGGAGGAAATTGGCCGGACAATTGCGTTTCCACGACGTAAGCCCTGGGTTTTTGGCCATGATTTGAGCCCAATCCTCGTTGACTATTTGAATGAGGAGCAACGGGAGAAGTATCTTTATCCGGTCATTAGGGGCGAAAAAAAGCATGCTTTTGCGCAAACGGAACCGGATGCGGGTGGGGACGCGGGTGCCATTCGCACATCTGCCGTTCGTGACGGTGATGATTTTGTGATCAATGGTATGAAACGCTTCATCACCAGTGGTGATGATGCCGACTTCTTTAAAGTGACATGTGTAACTGCTTTGGAGAAAGACACGCGTCGTGTTTCTTGTATTTTGGTCGACGCGAATACACCTGGTGTATCGGTCTTACGCCGGCAGGAGACAATGATGGACGACCAGCCCTGTGAGATTGCCTTCGACGACGCGCGTGTGCCAGTTGCGAACCTAATTGGCAATGAGGGTGATGGGTTTAAGATGGCACAGCATTGGATCACAATAGGTCGTATCCGCCACGGTGCGGGAGCACTTGGTGTAATGGAACGTTGCCTCGAGATGAGTGCGAACTACGCGCAACAGCGTAAAACTTTTGGGCATCCTCTTGCGGACCGCCAGGCTATTCAATGGCCAATGGTCGACATCTACGCCGACCTCCGGACTATGCGGCCTCTTATTTATAACGCAGCGGCGAAGTTCGATGCTGGTGGTGACATTCGTTGGGATTCCTATCTCTGTAAATTTCTCGGTGACCGTAAAGGATATGAGGCGGCGGATCGTTGTTTGCAGATTTTTGGCGGCATGGGCCTAACGACGGACTTGCCTGTGGAAAAACTTTGGCGCGACATGCGGTCGATGATGATTACGGAAGGTCCGGAGGAAATTTTACGCATGTCGCTTGCCCAGGAAGTCCTGAGGCAATATGTGAATTAGAGGTTGGCCATATCGAAGAAAGCGATAGTTGCGCAAATGATGGCATCAGACTTGATCAGGTTTTAGGTATGCGCTCTATCAGGTGAAAAGCTCTAAAGCTAGATTTCGAATATCAAGTTTAGGGCCAGTTGCGTGGGATTATGGCGGATATTCCGTTGAAACAATCAATTGGGAACACGCTGCCACTGGATCGCTTAGCTACGAAGGCACGGGTATCGAGAAATTGACATATGGCTCTCTGAGTCACCAATAATTTAGCGATGGTGATGCGGTTTGTGAGTTACCTTTGTAGACTTCCATAGGATCCGACGCCTTTATCTGTAGCCTTGGCCTATGCCTATGAAGGGCATTGATTAAGTGGCCTTATTCCCGAAATTTCATATCCGCCATGGCTTCAACTAATTCGGCGGTGTCGTCCGTATTGGCTTCAGGACCGCAGAGGTGGAGGCCGTTCTGTAACATCCCACGGGCGATATTATGCAACAACATTGGTGCGCCGCAATTTATGCCGAGTTGCGTCGCCAGCGTGACATCCTTAAGCATTAGCGCCATCGCAAAATTTGAACTTGGAACACCTTCGATCATGGCGGGGAGGCCTCGTTCGGAGGCACCGCTGCGTCCAGACGACTTGTTTATCACATCGTTCATGACTTCGAGCGACAGACCATATTTTCGGCCCATGGCTACCGCTTCAAGCATTGCCAGGCGATTACAGGCGGCCATCGTGTTGTTGACTAATTTGACTACGTGGCCGTTGCCGATATCACCGCAATGCATGACGTTGGGACTAATCGACTCGAGATAAGGTCTAACTTTGTCAAAGTTTTCGGCAGAACCACCGACCATAATAGCAATTGTGCCGGCATCCGCTCCAGCAGGACCACCCGACACGGGGGCGTCGATCATAGTTATACCCTTTTCCGCCAATTCAGCTGCCATGGCGCGGGTTTCGTCCGGATTGCCCGATGTCTGATCGATGATAATCTTTCCGGAATCCAGCCCCTCGGCGAGACCTCCTGGCCCAAAGATGGCCTCTCGAACGTCCGCTGAGCGCGGTAAACACAAGATGATAATGTCGCACTCGCGTGCCAGTGATGCGCCGTCTTGTGCCGGGATGGCTCCGTTATCGGTGAACTCTGTGATGACTTCCGGGCGGAGGTCTAGGACGCGCAGCTTGTGCGACAACATTAACCGGCGCGCTAATGCACCCCCCATTGCACCTAGTCCGACGTATCCTAGTTCCATTTCCTTATTCCTTTTGATGGTTGGGCCCGATGCGGGCGGGAAAACCCCGTTGCCGGCCTTCTTTTTATCGAAAAGTTGGTAGGCTTCGCGCGCATCCTAAAGTTGCCATTTCTGTTTAAAGAAGCTGTCGGGGTCGATCTTTCTTTCGGAGGCGACAGCGTCGACGATGCCGCATGGTTTCTGGCCGCCACTATTAAGTCTGTTGACGCGGCTTACTCCCGACGTTGTAAGTGCAGGTTCGGATTCCGAGAATTCAATTAACTCGGCTTTCCGCGCTCCTAAAAAGACAATTTCCTTCATCTTAGCTCTTCGGTGACTAGACAAAGCTGATAAATTGACGATGGGCATATGGACGATATTTTCAAGGCGCAATGTTTTGGCAGTGGATTGTTCCCCTGTTACTTCCGATTGGGAGTAAGAAACCAACGTAAGGCGCAACTAGTCCGATATTCACAATAGGGTGCGGGCCAGATGGCCACTGTTAATTGGTCGAACATAGTTATGGCGTAGCCGATAACCGAAATAGCTCTGGAGAAACATTCGTGCGAGTTAGGTTTCGAATTTGAACATCACTTGCGGTGCGAGATTTGGGAAACGGTTCTGTTTTTGCTAAAAAAAATACGTACCACACTTTACAGGTGGGTTAGAAGGTGGCCGCTGCCAACGGCTGATTACCCTGGATCAGGTCAGCCGCGCGTTCGGCTATAGCAATTACGGGTGAGTTGATGTTTCCGCCTGGCATATCTGGCATCACCGAAGCGTCAACTACCCGGAGGTTTTCGACGCCTCGCACCCGGAGCTTCGGATCGACGACCGCTGTTTCGTCATTTTCTGCGCCCATTTTACAGGTGCCGAGTGGGTGATGGACCGTCCAGGCGGTTTTACGGATAAAGGCGTCAATTTGCGCGGGAGTCCTGCAATCGGGACCAGGATTGGTTTCAACACCGCGAAATGGATCGAGGGGTTTCTGGCTCGCAACGTCTCGAACCATCTCGAATCCGCTTCGTAAAGTATCACGGTCCGTTTGGGTGCTGAGAAAGTTACCGTGAATGGCTATCGGGTCCGCCGGGTTAGAGGAATTCAGTTTCACATAGCCGCGGCTTTCCGGATGCAGGATCACTGGGCGGCACATAAAAGCGTCCTTGGGGCGAGATTTATAGCCTGGAAACCAAGGTTGTGATTCGGGCGGCACGAAACGCGTTAAGAACTGGATATTCGGCTGCAAAAGTGAGGGATCACTTTTCAAAAACGCCATGACCGGTCCTGGCATGGCTGTAGCAAATCCATCCCCAAAGATGTAGGCCCGCGCCATTGCCGCCAGGAGCTTGTCGGATCGGAGGACGTTAACAAAGGGCCCGTCTTCTTTACGTTCGTATTCGACTCCGACAGAAAGATGGTCTTGTAAATTTTTACCAATATTCGGTAGTTTGACTTTACAGTCTATGTCGTGCTCCGCCAATTCATCTGCCGACCCAATTCCGGATAGCATCAGAATATGTGGTGAATTTATTACTCCGCCGCACAGGATGACTTCACCCGCCGCGTATGCCTCATAAGGTTTGCCTCGATGAGCATATTTGATACCAATGGCGCGCTTACCTTCCATAATGATCTCTACGGCCAAAGATTTTGTACTCACCGTCAGGTTTGGGCGTTGCATGGCCGGTCGAAGATAGGCCATGGAAGCGCTGCATCTGAGACCCCGGCGCACGGTTGACTGCATAATGCAGAAGCCATCCGTATTCGCACCGTTGTAATCATTGGTAAAGCCGTAGCCGGCTTGGGCGCCCGCATTGATCCAGGCATCGACCAGAGGGTCGGGGTATCGGTTTTGCGTCGTGGTTAGCGGGCCGCCCGCTCCTCGGTAATCGTTAGCACCTTCCTCCCAGTCCTCCTGGCGTTTGAAATATGGAAGCATCTCGGCAAAGGACCACCCGGTGCAGCCATTTCCCGCCCATCGGTCGAAGTCAAGTGGGTGGCAACGGACATAAGCCATGGCGTTGATCGAGGAAGACCCGCCCATTACCTTCCCACGGGCACATTCGATCGTGCGGTTTTCGAGATGTGGCTCCGGTTCAAAGAAATAACCCCAATCATGGAGCCGCTTAAATAGGATGCGTCCCCAGCCGATCGGCACATGAATTATTGGATCGTGATCGAAGCCACCGGCTTCAAGCAAAAGAACTCGTGCCCGTTCGTCTTCGCTAAGCCGGTTTGCGATCGTGCAACCTGCGGAGCCAGCGCCCACGATGACATAATCGTAATTCTCAATCTGCGCCATTTCTATCGATCAATTTTGAAACTGATTGTTTAAGCAATTAGTCGATTCGGTTCAGTTGGCAATTCGGTTAACCAGTTTGTGCGGTCAGCCGTTCCAGTGGCTGTTCACGGATTGGCCAATGGAGTAATGCTGAGACGACGCCGAGGCAGGCCGCCGCAGCCCACATCAAGTTGTAAGAACCTGTTGTGTCAAATATGTAACCAGCCAACCATGCACCAAAAAACCCGCCTATTTGGTGGCTCATGAAAACAATTCCGAAAAGCATAGAGAAGTATTGTGTTCCGAAAATTTGCGCAACTAGACCACTGGTCAATGGAACGGTTGAAAGCCATAGGAAGCCCATTGTGACGCAGAAGAATATCGTTGTTACCTCGTCTACTGGGGCTAAGAGCATTGCTAACATGAGGGCGGCTCTGGCGGCGTAGAGTAACGTCAGCAAGTTCTTCTTGCTAAAGTAGTCGCCGAGAGTGCCGAACAATAATGCTCCAATAACATTGCAAAAGAGCACTATCGATAAGGCGTCGGCAGCAAACTTGGGCGATAGACCGCCATCTGTGAGAAAGGCTGGGAGGTGCGTTCCAATAAAAGTCACATGAAATCCGCAGACAAAAAACCCCAGGGTGAGAAAAATAAAGCCAGGATGGGATTTGGCCTCTGTTATCGCTTCACGAATTGACTGGTTGGAGCACTTACCAACTAATTTGTTTTTATTGTAAAGGCCCAACGAGATGATAGGAAGAAGCGCTATTACAAGTGCCGCTATGGCAAAAGCAGTTCGCCAATCGAAGGACTGAATTAGTTGAAAAACGATTGGGATCAGCAGTGCACCGCCGAGTGATGTTGAGGCAATTATAGAGCCAAATACGAAGGAACGGCGATTATCCGGTACGACTTTTCCAATTGCGCCGAGTACCAGAACTTGCGTTGGTCCGGTTAGGCCTAAACCGACAATGACGCCAAGTGAAATTGCCAGCTCCCAAGACGATGTGCTCAGGCTTGCCCACCACAGTCCTAGCGCATAAATCAGAGCGCCTCCAACGATGACCCGCACGGACCCGTATTTATCAGCAAGAAGGCCAGAGGCTGGTTGTGCGATCCCGAGGATTAGCGCCTGTATCCCAATAACGAGGCCAAACGAGCCAAAACCTATCGCCAACTCTTGAGTGACATCGATTTGAAAAACTCCAAATATCTGCCGTAATCCGTTCCCAATCAGGACAATGACGAAACCACAAGCGAACATGAACCATAAGCGGCCGGTCATCAGGGTGTCACTCTGAGGTAAATAATAGCGATCATGTTCTGCATAGAATTCCTGCTTTAAATTTGTGAGGAAGGGTTAACGACCAAAAAGAGGGGATGTCCAGCTTAATCGCCCTATATCTAAGGTGCGAATTCGAAGAAAATGGCATATGGTTATTTGTGTGTTTGCAAGTTGGAGAGGGCTACAAAGAATGCCGCATGTAAAACTTTCTGGATCCGAAGAGCTGCCGAACAGCCAAAGGGTTCGGGGCAATTGTCCAGAATTGCTTGAGGGGTTAAACACCTTTTATGAGCGTATCTGGTTAAGTGATCGGGTTGATGCCAGCATCAAAGAGCTTATACGGATTCGCTGCGCAACCATCAACGAATGCCGATATTGACTTAACTATCGCTATGCCGCGGGTCGGCATGCCGGTATGACAGAAGAGAAGTTAGCTGAAGTTCAAAATCCTGATCATTCAATTTTTACACCGCGAGAACGGGCAGTTTTGCGTTTTGCTACTGCAATGTCCCAGAATGAGACCGATAATGCGGACGCGTTGTTTGAAAAAATGAGGGAGTTTTTTGACGACGCGCAGCTTGTCGAGATCGGATTTACCATTGCTACGTTGCATGGGATGAACATCTTCAACAATATGTTCGGCATTGAGCCAGAAAGCCACGCGATGGAAAGTCTCACCGGGACGTTGGTACAGGACGCGGCGGAATAAGGAACAACCGATGCCGAAAGCGTTGAATGACGAAACAATAGGAAACTTGAAGCGGTTTGGATTTCATTTCCCCATCCCCGGCGTCACGGCGGACGAGGCAGCCGATTACCGCTGCCAGTTGGAGAATTTTGAGGCTGCGAATGGTGGATCCCTGCGAGGGGCGTATCGGTTTAAAACCCACTTACTGTTCAAATGGCTTGCCGACCTGGTGCGCGCACCCCACATCCTCGATGCTGTCGAGGATGTGATTGGGCCGAATATTCTTTGCTGGACAACACACTGGTTTATAAAAGAACCGCAGAGCCCAAGTTATGTTTCCTGGCACCAGGATAACAATTATTGGGGCCTCGATACAAAAGACCTGGTGAGTGTCTGGATAGCTCTGTCGCCAGCAACCATTGAGAGCGGATGCATGCGGATGTTGCCGGGTAGTCATTTAAAGCCGCCGATGCCGCATGTCGATACACGTGCCGAGCACAATATGTTAACGCGCGGACAGACGATTATGGATGTCGATGAGAGCCAAGCGGTGAACATTGAACTGAAAACCGGTGAAGCAGCGCTCTTTGACTACTCAATTGCACACGCGTCGTACCCGAACCTAAGTGACGATCGGCGGATCGGGGTCGTCTTGCGTTACATCCCACCGGAAACACGCCAGGTTTTGGCTTCCTGGGACAGCGCGGCTATGGTGCGAGGTGAAGACAAGTATGGGAATTTTGAACACGAGCCGATCCCGCAATGCGACCTTGACCCAGTGGCTGTGGCTTTTCATCAAAAAGCTGAAGAGATGCAGCGACAAGTCTATTTCAAGGGGACCGAATGGCAGAATAAGCGCATTAGCGAAGAGGGTGTGGAAGCTCCGTATTG
Source organism: Rickettsiales bacterium (assembly GCA_002724555.1). GTDB lineage: Bacteria > Pseudomonadota > Alphaproteobacteria > UBA8366 > UBA8366 > UBA6544. The sequence continues at coordinate 26,354 of PBOZ01000039.1, read as the reverse complement.
AGCTCGGGTCATCGTTTCAATTACGATGTAGGCGAGCTGGCTGACTTTGAGAAGGAACGCGCAGTGCATAAACCCTAGCCCTTATTCGCGTTTGGGCTAATTTGAAACCTGTCCGGGCCGAAGTTCGTACGCCATGTTCAGGGGAAATATCATGAATGTCGAAGATTGCATCAACCTCGATGATCTGCGGATTCTTGCCAAGAAGCGGGTGCCGAAGCTCATATACGATTTTATTGAAGGTGGTTCTGAAGATGAAGCCGGTTTGGTTCGCAATGAAGACGCCTTTCGTCAGCGTGCTTTGGTGCCGCGCTACATGGTCGATATTACGACGATTAATCAAGATACTGAATTATTTGGCCAGACCTATTCAAGCGCCTATGGGATTGCCCCAACTGGGGGCATATCCAACTATCGCCATCAAGGCGACCTAATGTTGGCGCGTGCGGCACGCGACGCGAATATACCTTTCATAATGTCAGGTGCTGCGACAGCGAGAATGGAAGATATGGCCCGAGAATGTCCGGACCATGGCTGGTATCAACTCTACACTGCAAAAGATCGGTCGATCTCTGAAGATCAGGTCAAGCGCGCCCAAGATCTGGGCATCAAGACCTTGGTAATTACGGTCGATGTTCCGGCCAGCGGCAATCGCGAGCGTAATAAGCGTAACGGATTTGGTCGACCACTGAAACTCACTTGGGAGTGCAAGTTTAACGCTCTTAAACATCCATTGTGGTTGAAGGATTATCTGACAAACGGCATTGCTATGCTTGCGAACTGGGAGCAATACGCGCCGGAAGGTTCAAATGCGGAGGAGGTTGGCGAATTCGTCTCCAATCAGTTCCCTGGGGCACTTACTTGGAAGGATATCGAGAAATTTCGCCAACTTTGGACTGGTAATCTCGTTCTTAAGGGCGTCATGCGGGTGGACGACGCCTTGCGGGCAGCAGAGGTCGGGGTCGACGGGTTAATGATATCTAATCATGGTGCCCGGCAGCTGGATCGAGCACCCGCGCCGCTCGATGTTTTGCCCGCAATTGATGCAGCGGTGGGCGATCGTATGACGCTGATGCTAGACGGTGGGGTGCGTCGCGGCGCTGACATTATGATTGCACTTTGCATGGGTGCTAAATTCGTTTTTGTGGGCCGTCCGACGCTTTATGGGTGTATAGCCGGTGGCGAGCTTGGTGCCTCTAAGGCGGTTGAGATCGTAAGATCAGAAATCGAAACAAACATGAAGCAGCTTGGTTGTCCGGCGCTTGACCAACTTGGTCCCGACTTCTTGCATTGGGATATCGACGAAGCTCGGAAGAATATGCGGGCCTAGGATTTCCGTTCCGCCATGATATTTGCTGTAATGATGGCGACTAACGATAAGGCGGCAAATCCTGCGCATCCGATGAAGACCATTGCCGGCTGTCCCAAATCGAGATAGGCGCCAAGTGCTGGCGGAGCGACGCTGTATCCCAGTGAATAGCCGACAAAAACAAAGCCGAAAACCTTTCCGGTTTGGCCTCGCGGGATCATGGCGTTGAGCATCAGGTCGCGAGGTGGCAGCACGCCGCCAAGCCCAATACCGGCGAGTGTCATAACAACTATAAGGCCGATTTCTGAGGAAATACCGATTGTTGGCAGCAGCGTTGCGATTGTTGCTAGGACTAGAGCGGCACCGCCGGTCACAATATGCCGGGAATACCGGTCGGCGATCAATCCAGTAAGAAGAATGCCACCGACGACCCCAAAAAGGTGTGCGGTAAGCGCTGTATTCGCGGCTTCTAGTCCAATGCCGTGCAGCTCCATCAGTCCACTTGAGATAAAAGCGATAAGTCCGCTACTTGCAATGCCGTAAAGGATGAAAAAAACTAAAAATAATAGAACTGGCGCCGTCGCCAGTAACGCTAGTCCAGAAGAAGATTTGTCGTCGGCAATTGTGCCTGTTTCAGCCTTCTCTTCACCGATGAGGACATCACGACGGATCGCCATTATCGCGAACACTATAAGACCGATACCGCCGGTTATAATCAGGGCCATTCGCCAATCCCACTGGGCCGCAAGTGCCAGCATCGCGACAGGTGCACAGGCTCCTCCGAGAAAGCCCGAAAAGGTATGCATCGAATATGCCCGCCCCAGCCGCTTTTCGCCAATCGAGCCGGCCAGAATCGCATAGTCCGCTGGGTGGAAGACGCTGTTTCCAAGCCCAGCAAATATGGCGAGCATTAGAAGCATCCAGTAGGAGGAAACGAAGCCCATAAGCAGAATGGATGCGGCGATGAGCGCCATACCAGACAAAAGCACCCGGCTCGGCCCGAGGCGGTCGACGAGAAAGCCTACAGGTGCTTGCAGAATACCACCTAATAAACTGTATGCCGTAATGGCGAGGCCGAGCTCGATATAGCTGATGCCGAATTCTGTTTTTAGCAGCGGGAATAATGGCGGCAATACCAGGCCGTAGAAATGGCTGAGATAGTGGCCGCAGCTAATCAAACTTAGCGCCCAGCGTTCATCCCTTGACGCGCTGTCGCTTCCGAGTTCGTCGTTGACGTTGTCTGCCTTTCCAATTCTTCCAGACATACTGATATCTTTTGTAAGTCCCTAAGTTGAGGATAATTATGCTTGGGTTTAGGTTCTAGGTTTGTTGAATTGCTAGATCCGTTTAATTTTTTGCCATATGCCGGGCGCCGGCGGCGGGTGGAGGGTTTACGGGGCCAGCGAAACATTGTGCGATTGCCATCCATTTTGTCGCTATGGACCCGGTCACTTTCAATGCCGTGTCGCCGATACTGCGGGTCTGAGTGACAACCTGGCAAAACTCCAAGCCGGACCCCTCAATGCGTTGCTCGTTCGAAGGTTCGTTCCACTCCCAAATGGCACCTGAAGGACCTGTAAGGCGCACATAGGGTTTTGGTTTTGGGACGGCTTCGCCCCGATTTACAAAAGTCCAATCGAAGGTGTTAACACCAAGGACCGCGACGTTCTTGATCCGGTCGGTCTCTTTCCGTTCCACCCGGAAGAGATCGAAGGCCGCTTGGCCATGTGACCACGTTTCCATCAGTCGAGCGGTGATGCTGGAGCGCACGCTCATATCTGGGCCGACCCATTTAACGCGTTTTTTTGGGTCGGCGCTCGCGAAGCGATCGCTCATCGGCCCATAGAATTCGCGCCACGTATTGAGCAGCTTTTTGCCGCTTAAACCCTCCAGCATCAGATCTGTCGACGCCCGCATCGTCATTCCAGCTCCGGTTTCCCGCAGCTTTTTCATAGCTTCAAATTTTTTGAGAAACTTCGCCTCGTCATTGAGTGAGAGGTCGGCTTGCATATTACCCCAGTGTAAGTGTGCGAGGATGTCGTTGGCCGTCCATTCTTTGAAAAGTGTGGGGCGTTTAAATTCGGCCTCGCTCAGCGGGTTGAGCAAATCATAAAGTACATCGCTTTCAGCTCGAAAATCGGCAGCTTGCTCAAGCATTTTCTCTCTCCCAGTTCTAACTACTTCTCGGGATAACAGATGTAGGCGCTATTTATTTGAAATCGACCGGTCAGCTTGATGTTAGGGCCGCGAAGATCTACCAACGACGAACGGATAACTCTTGGAGGGACGGCGGATGAGTATCGGACTAGAGCGGAATGTTGTCGATCAGCACATCCGCGATCGGGCCGCAGAATACTTTTCGGCTTCGGGAATTCGGCTGCCACGCCTTCAAGATCTGGTGGATCCACATGTGACACAAGGCCGGGTGCAGTTAGATCTTGCATCCGTCGATCCTGATAGTGCGGACGCTCGCAATCTATTTCGCGTTCATTGGTATAACGCCGCGGATCGGCGGAGCTTGGTCGAGGTACCGGAACATATCATTTTGCCAAACGAGTTGACCGGTGTCGATGCAAAAATTGTTGTCGCAATTGGTAATCGTTTTCCGATGATCGGAGCGCACAAAGTTTTGGCTGCATATGGTTGTCTTGTGCCGCGTCTTGTGACGGGCCAATTCGATCCAACATATCACCGGGCCGTTTGGCCGTCGACTGGAAACTATTGTCGAGGTGGGGTTGCAATCTCTACGATATTGGGTTGCCGCGGCGTCGCGGTTTTACCGGAAGGAATGAGCCGCGAGCGGTTTCTATGGTTGGAAGAATGGGTGCGGGAGCCGGGCGACATCGTGCGGACAGCTGGCAGCGAAAGTAACGTAAAAGAGATTTATGACGCCTGCTATGAATTAGCTGCAGACCCTAAAAACATAATACTTAATCAATTTAAGGAGTTCGGTAACTACATTGCGCATCGCGCTATTACGGGGCCTGCGATTGAACAAATTTTCAGGAAGGTCCGGGGAGATTGTGATTTGCGGGCGCGGGCGTTTGTCTCCGCGACCGGTTCGGCCGGTACGCTTGCTGCCGGTGATCATTTAAAAGCGGTTTTAGGTCTTGATATTTGCGCGGTCGAGGCACTTGAGTGTCCGACTTTGCTATTGAACGGGTATGGGGAGCATAACATCCAAGGGGTTGGGGACAGGCACGTGCCCTTCATCCATAATGCTTTTAATACTGATTATATTATAGCGGTGTCAGACAAAGCTTCGGATGCATTGAACCTTTTATTCAACACCTCGCCAGGGCGACGGTATCTGGCGAGTCGAACTGGCCTTGGACAGAAAGCGCTCGGCGCATTGGCTGATTTGGGACTCTCGTCAATCGCCAATATACTCGCCGCAATCAAATACGCGAAATATCAGAAGCTCAGATCCGATGATGTGGTTCTGACGTTGGCAACGGATGGATCCGAATTGTATCGGACGGAGCTGGACAAAGCATTGCACGACAAATTTGGTGGAAATTTCGACGCCCTGACAGCGGCCGAGATTTTTGGGCGGTACCTGTTGGGTGCTACGACAGACAATATGAAGGAATTAATCCAACCTAACCGCGAAGCGATTTTTAATCTTGGTTATTACACTTGGGTCGAACAGCAAGGGATCTCTCTGAAAGATTTTGATGCGCGGCGTGACCAAAATTACTGGGATGGCATGATGGAATTTGTTCCGGTTTGGGATAGTCTAATCGATGAATTTAACGCAGTTACCGGTTAGAATTGCCGAAATAGACGCAATGAAACGCATTTTTCATTTGGATTTTGGGCACGGTTTATCGGTACTGATCTTTATTCACACTTTCGGTTGCAATCGAAAGGGTTGGAAAGCTCAGGTTGCTATATTTTCATCTCGAAATCGATGCATTGCTGTTGACCTTGGAGGGCTTAGTTGACGCTTTGTTTGCTTACACCCGAGCTCGAACATTATTGGAGAGGGTTTACAGGCCTACAATAAACGCCCGATGAAATTGGGCGACTAAGTATCGAGAACAAGGTCGAGTATCCAGTTATCGAAGGCGTGGCAAAGGGTTTCCATATGGGTGAAACGTGCGGCTGCATTGACAGGGGAATGGAGACCTTGTTGCTGAAGCTCAACTGCATCGTTGTCCTCCGGCAGGATGACATCTAGACGCTCGTAATATTTTGCGGCTTTTTCTTCGAAGTCAGGTTGTGCCGTCCGGTCTTCTGGGAAGAAAGAACAAATTGCAACATCAACGCATTCTGGGCCACGTGGCCACAGCTCGAATAGGAACATGCAGTCTATCGTCCAGGCCATCATCGTGGCCGGCAGTATGCAGGGATACCAAGTACCCTCCTGATACCGTCCTGTCAGGCTGTCGATACGGGGGAAGCCGGTGTCGCCCTCTAGCAATCCACGGCTACCCTTATGCTTAGTGAAATGGACGACGCATTGGCCTCTAAATTCCTCATGGGTACGCCGTGCCCGTCCAGAGACGTTTTGCCGGTTCAAGGTGCCACCGTGCACAAAAGGAATGTGCAGGGAATCATTAAAATTTTCGAAATGCAGTTTCCAGTTCGCTTTCACTCCCTCATAGACCTTCCGGCGAGTACAGGTCATGGTTTCTGGGTTATATGAAGCGCAAGTTTTGGGCAGATCGCCGAGCCAATCTAAGAGTGTCGTGGCATTATCGTCGAAATTGACAAAAGCAAAGCCGTGCCAAAACTCCATGCGGACCGGCAGTAGACCAAGATCGGCGTAGCAAATGTGATCATCTTCTTCGATGAGTGGAGTTGCGATCAAGGCACCATCTCGAGCGTAGGTCCAGGTATGGTAGGGACAGGTTAATGCTTTACAATTGCCTTTGCCCCAAGCGATTCTGGAGCCCCGGTGGCGGCAGGAATTGTGGAATGCGCGGACCTCGCCGTCATCGCCGCGGATTACGATAATCGGTGCGCCTGCAACCTCTAAGGTAAAGAAGTCTCCTAAGTGTGGCACTTGGCTGGTGTGACCGACATAATTCCAGACCTTCATGAAGATTCGTTCGACCTCGAATGCATACCAGTTTGCTGAGGTGTAGCACCAGTTTGGTAGTGGTGCGGCTTCGGCGGAGGCACGTCGCACAGCCTCGTAGTGGATTGGGTCCAGTAAGTCCAAAGGTTCAGTCATCGGGAACTCCTCGCTTAGGTCGAAATATCGAAACAATTTGGCCGTAGTTGCAGCAACGCGTTGGTCTGACGTGAATGAGAACCTTATTCATGGTTTGGGTAAAGATATGGCGAATTGGAGCACGAACGAGATGCAGCCGATCACTGTTTCAGGTTACAAGGTGCGGTTGGCTTGAAACCTTTAGACTGAAATTTCTGCCTGTGACGGCCCGATACACGATGGTTCGGGTCAGCCGGTAAACCTACCTAGTGTCATCAAAGAATGATTGTAATCGTCAAAATTTATATACTGTCTCACAACGAGGAAAACCTTGCCTCGAGAAGGCACAATAAAAATATTAAATTTAAGAAAACAGGAATAAGTTGGCCCGTTCAATTGGGCGAATATAAAAGATTAGATGGTAAAGGCCGTATTTAATGGATGAATGTCCCGGGGAACGGTATGCGGCTTTGGTCTTAATTATTGGAAATTTAGCTAGGAAAACTCTATCTATTCGAATATTGGTCAAAAAAGGAATTACGTAAAATGGCGCCTATTGATCTTTATTTTTGGCCTACGCCGAATGGCTGGAAAATCACGCTCATGCTTGAGGAGTGTGGGTTACCATACGAGATATCCTATGTTGACCTTTCGCAAGACGAGCAGTTCGAACCGGCTTTCCTAGAGCTTTCGCCAAACGGGCGGATGCCGGCCATCGTTGATCCGGATGGGCCGGAGGGAGAGCCAATTTCGATTTTTGAGTCGGGTGCGATCCTACAATACCTTGGTAACAAGACGGGCCAGTTCTATCCCGTTGAGCAACGCATGCGCAGCGAGGTTGAGCAATGGTTGTTTTGGCAGATGGGCGGGCTGGGGCCTATGGCGGGTCAGGCGGCGCATTTTCGAAATTACAAGGCTGACAAAATTGAGTACGCTGTCGATCGCTACACCAACGAGGTGATCCGGCTCTACGGTGTGATGGACGGCCGGCTCGCGGACCGCGATTTCCTGGCCGGTGATTTCTCGATCGCTGATATGGCGTGTTGGCCTTGGATCCGCGGCTATAAAGCCTATGGGATCGAGCTGCGTGATTTCGCAAACCTGCGGGCCTGGTTTAAACGTGTTGGCGGGCGTCCTGCAGTTGAACGAGCGGCAAATATTGGCAAGGCGGAATTCCGCGAACGTCAAAAGCAGGCGCAAGGGTCGATTTAAGGAATGCCTAATTTGAACCACCCAATGATGGCCAAACCCTCAGATCGCTGTATATCCTAGAACTATAAGCAATTGGATTGGAGCTGAGTGATGACCGAACGCCCTTCTGCTTTTCGCGGGATACGCCATGTAGCGTTTCGGGTGACCAATCTCGAAGAATGTGAAGAGTTTTACAAAGATGTCATGGGTATGGAACTGCTTTACCGTGCCAATGAGAATCTTGTCTATTTGACCTGTGGTAACGACAACCTTTCGCTGGCGCGCGTTGATGATGCATCGGCCCGGGGATCGACCTTCGATCATTACGGTTTTATCGTCGAGGATAAAGATTCGCTTGACGCGTGGCATGCCTACTTCTCGAGCCGGGGTGACGTGCCAATCATGGACCAGCCGCATGACCACGCGGATGGTGCGCGGAGTTTCCATATAAAGGACCCAGCTGGGAACGTTATCCAGCCGATCTATCATCCTGCGATCTCTGCACAGCAATTTAGCTAAGCATTGGGTGGAGATCAGTTATGCCGGATGTTGGGCCACAGCCGCTGTTGTTCACGCCGATCACAATTCGTGGTGTGACATCTAAGAACCGGATCGTTGTCTCGCCTATGTGTCAGTACAACTCGGACGATGGTAGCCCTGGCGATTGGCAGATGATGCATATCGGCCGGTTAGCCGTCGGCGGAGCTGGTATCATCTTTGGTGAAGAAACCGGTATAGAAGCGCGAGGCCGCAAAACCTATAAATGCGCTGGTATTTGGAAAGATAAACACATTCCGATGTACCGGAGACTGACCGACTTTATTAAGGAACAGGACGCCGTCCCCGCCATCCAATTAGGTCACGCGGGCCGCAAGGCATCTTGCCACACAGCGACGGAGGATTGGCGGCCGCTTGAGGATAAGGATGCTGCCGATGGCATGCCTCCTTGGCAGGGATTGGCGCCGAGTGCGCTCGATCAGTTACCGCGCCGTTTCACTCCGAAAGCAATGGATCGGGACGATATCCGTACGGTCCTCGATGCCTGGTGCGAGGCAACCCGGCGGAGCATGGATGCGGGCTATGATATTTTAGAAATTCACGGTGCGCACGGCTACCTGATACATCAGTTTCTCTCGCCAGTCAGTAATCACCGTAACGATTCGTACGGCGGTGACCGTCCGGGCCGCATGCGTTTTGCGCTGGAAGTGGCGGAGGTTGTCCGTGATGCTTGGCCAAAAGAAAAGCCGCTTTTTTTCCGTGTTTCTGCTGTTGATGGGGAGGGGGGTATTTGGGATCTTGATGACACGGTTGCGCTCTCTAAAGAGCTGAAGGACCGCGATATCGATCTTGTCGATTGTTCCTCTGGTGGTATTGCCGGTGAAAGCGAAATGCCGATGGTGCCTCGGATCGAACAGTTTCAAGCGGGTTTTGCGGAGCGGGTGCGCCGGGAGGCAGCAATCATGACTATAGCCGTAGGAGGTATTACTGAAGCGCAACAGGCAGAAGATATCCTGCAGTCTGGCCGCGCTGATCTTGTCGCCTTGGCAAGGGAGTTCCTTTGGAATGCTGGCTGGGCGGCACATGCGGCGAAAGAACTTGGCGCCGTCGACCCTTACGGCCAGATGCCACATGAATATGGTTACCGGCTGCGTCAACGCGAAAAACAGAGGGAAATGCCGATCAACCAAGGCGGCGCAGTTACGCAGGCAGCGTACGCTAAAATATTTGGAGATCGACCGCAGCACCGCTAATTCGATTCTCGGAGGACAAAACATGCGATACGGATATTATCTGCCAACTCGAGGCCCACTGAGCGAGCCTGACGCCATCGGAGAAATGGTTGGCCAAGGCGAGTCGATGGGGTTCGCGACCATCGTTATTGCGGATCACATTGTCTTCCCAACCAAGGTCGAATCACCGTACCCCTATACGGTCGACGGTGGCTTTCCGGGGCAGGGCGACGCGCTGGAACAGCTGTCGCTCATGTCCTTCGTCGCGGCCCTTACAACCACATCGCGATTGGTGACTAGCGTGATGATCCTGCCGCACCGGAATCCAGTGATGACAGCAAAGATGTTGGCGACCATTGATGTGCTATCCAAAGGCCGAGTGACTGTTGGGGTCGGTGTTGGCTGGTTGCGGGAAGAGTTCGAGGCGCTGCATGCAGCTGATTTCGATAAACGGGGTGCCGTCAGCAATGAATATCTTGAAATCTTCAAAAAATGCTGGACGGAGGATCCAGTTTCCTTCGAGGGAGAGTTCTATTCCTTCCAAGAACTGCGCTGCGTGCCACACCCAGTGCAGAAACCACACCCGCCGATCTGGATTGGTGGTCACAGCCGGCCCGCGTTGCGGCGAGCCGCAAAATATGCCGATGGTTGGCACCCGGTCGGTGCCACCGCGGCCTCGCCGCTTCCCCCGCCCGAGTTTCAGAAACTGATGAATGAGCTTAAGGCAATGACGGAGGCGGAAGGGCGAAGTTTCGACGAACTCTTTATTTCCTTGAAGGCGCCCTCTTACGACCCGGGCGTAACACCGGCTGGGCATGACCGGTTACCTTTCAGCGGCGAGCCAGGGCAAGTGGTCGAAGACATTAAGGCTTATGAAGCTCTCGGTGTAAAGGAAGTGATCTTTGATTTTCGCGCCGCGGGGTATGGCGAGACCATGGCGCGCATGGATCATTTCATGACCAAGGTTGTACCTCAGGTTAATTAAGCATGCTGCGGCTTCGTTATGCTGTCACCTGCGTTACTACGTAGCCTGATTTTAGCCCTTTAATGGTGGTGCGAAGCATATGACGCTCTTCGGCCGGGTCGTAGTCGCCGAGGGCGAGGTGCATGGCTGTACGATTGTCCCAACATACGAGGTCCCCAACCCGCCAATTGTGTCTGTAAACGTTTTCGTTCCGGGTTGCGTAGTTGCACAGGTACTGGATCAATGGAGCACTTTCCGCCGGTGTCATTCCATCGAAATGGGAGACCCGCTCGCTGACATAAAGCGCTTTCACACCGCTTTCGTCATGAGTACGGACTGCTGGATGGGCGATCGGTGGATTTATGGTGGTGAGCTCTTTCAAATTGCCGGCCGCGCGATCTTTCGCGCCGGCAACAAGATTAAAGTCGAAGACTGCATGCAGGTCTTCGAGAATCGCCTTCATCTTGCCTGACAGCTCGTCATAGGCGCGTGCCATATTGCAAAACATGGTGTCGCCGCCGACGGATGGCGCCTTGGTGCAATACAGCATGGAGAAAGCGGCGGGTTGGCCAGTATAGGCGTAGTCAGAATGCCAATTTCGCCCGGCTGTCCGTGTTGGTGATGGTTTGTTGTTCTTTGGAATATTGGTGACCTCGAGTAACTCTGGATAACCCTCGAGCGAATCGTTTGGGGTCGCGGCATGATCGTCGAGATCGCCAAAGCGTCGTGAAAACGCCATATGTTCGTCAGGCGTCCAGTTAATACCGCGGAAGACAATGACGTGATATTTGTGCCAGATGGATCGAATTTCGTCTATGTTAGTGTCTGACGGATTGGCATTGATATTGACGCCGCGGATCTCCGCGCCGAGGGCATTGGCGAGGGGTATGATTTCCATGATTATCCAACCTCTGCTCTCAATCGGTCATGAATTATTTTAAGTGCGGTGAGGATAGCGTCAATGCTGCGTGACCCTGCTTGGAAGATTGCCGTCGCGTTAACAGCGACTCCATCGAATCCCATTTTTTTCAAATCGGTGACGCGGGCCACGACGCGATCAGTTTCGGCGTAGAAAGTTTTCCCGGCTGTGTCTCCGGTGCGGGGCGGTGGGGCGATCATGCTCTGCCATCCGATGGTCTCTGGATCGCGACCGGCGGCGGATGCGGCTTCCCGAATGGCATCCATCGCGCGTTCTGCAAACTCCGCGTCGCTTACCTGGCTGGCAAGCCAGCCGTCGCCGAATTTTCCTACACGGCGAAACGCAGGTGGTGTATTGCCACCAATCCAGACTGGCAGGCCCTCTCCTTGAGGCGGTTTTGGCTCCATTGCCATCGCTTTTGCAGTATAGGATTTGCCCTCAAAATCTACTCGCTCGTCACGCCAATAAGAGCGAATTAATTCGATACATTCGTCCATCCGTTGGCCTCGTGTTTTAAAATTTTCGCTTAGTGCTTCGTACTCCGATGCTTGCCATCCGACGCCGACACCGAGACGAACGCGACCATTCGACAGTGTATCAAGGGAACTGACCTGTTTAGCAACCAGAGCTGGTTGTCGTTGTGGGAGGACCAAAACTTCGGTGCCTAGACCAATTCGTTCTGTAACAGCCGCCGCGTAAGACAACATCATGAAAGCTTCGATTATCGGCATTTGCGCCGGATAGAAAGATTTTTCCCGGCCCTCGATATCATAGCCCATTGCTACATGGTCGTAGACATCGAGTTGGTCGTAGACGATCTCCTCAATCCCTTTTGCCAATTTGGTGATGGCTGTCGGCCCTTCGCGATAAGAGATACTTGGAAATTCGACTGCGAGTTTCATGGTTATCTGCTCCTCTTCAATTTAGGCCTTAGACGTATTTTGATTGTTTATAGGGCTGGCGCAAAGCGCGCTCTACCATCTCCAAACGGTCTTGACCGTAAAACATATCGCCATCAACGAAATAGGTTGGTGACCCAAAGACAGAACGTTCAATAGCTTCTTGCGTATTTTTTTCATAGATTTCGGCGACCTCATTTGACAGCGCGGCATCCAATAATGGGGAAGGTTCGACATTGACGCTTTTGGCCAAAGCCACCAAGGTTTCCTTATTTGCTAGGTTGGCGTCGTTAAACCAATGCCCCTCTAACAACGCGTGCGCGAGTAAGTCGATGTTGGCATTCTGCTGGGTAGCCGCAATTAGCATCCCGTTGGCAAGGGTTGTATCATTCCAATGGTGTTCCGGGTATCCGTCCATTATCGGCGCGTTGCGGTGCTCGGACCAGCGATCAATCTCACGTCGGAAATAATAGGCGCGATGATTCTGTGGCCTTTCGCGTGTAGGCACTGAGCCGACGCCCACTATCCCGCGAGCCAGATCAAAAGGTTTATGGATAATCTTGCGGTTGGCCGCCTTTGCGATTTCGATAAACCGCCTCGAACCTAGATAAGCGAACGCCGAATGCGCGGAATAAAAGTATTCGATTTCTAACATTTGAAGTGTCCCTGCAAATTTACGATCTATCCTTTTATTGAGACAAATCGGCTCCGAGATAAAATGGGAGCATTCCCGAGAGTGGAGAAACTAATGCAGAACCGTCAAGTTCTCTTTGTTAAACGACCGGATGGGGCCGTTGCCTCGGACATTTTTGATTTTCGGGATACGGACACAACAGAACCGCGAGACGGTGAAGTTCTTATTCGTAATATCTATCTCTCCTGCGATCCGTATATGCGGGGTCAGATGAAGGAAAGCGGGTATAGCCGGAGTCCTTTTGCGCTCGGAGAGCCCTTACCCGCACGGGCCGTTGGAAGGGTCGTGGCATCTAGGCGAGAGGGGTTTAATGAAGGTGATTACGTTTGGGGATTCTTGGCGTGGGAACTTTACACTTGCCAGCCAGCCGATATGCAACTGTGGCATGTCAATCCCGCGCATGGGCCTATCAGCTATGGAATTTCGGTTCTTGGAATGCCGGGTCTGACCGCTTATGCCGGGATGTTAAAATACGGTAGGGTGAAGCCGCGTGAGACGGTCTTCGTCTCAGCTGCAAGCGGCGCCGTCGGTAGTGTCGCTGGACAACTCGGCCGAATTGCCGGTGCGCGGGTCGTTGGCAGTGCGGGTAGCGATGCGAAAGTTGCACATATGAAAGATGTTCTTCGCTTCGACGAGGCCTTTAATTACAAGGAGATGGAAATCGGCAACGCGCTGGATTATCACTGCCCGGACGGAATTGACGTCTATTTCGACAATGTTGGTGGGGAAACTTTGGATGCTGTGCTAGCACGCCTTAATGAAGGGGCGAGATTGCCAATTTGTGGACAGATTAGCGAATATGATGCGACGAGTAATCACGAGCGCTACGGCATTAAGAATTTTCCGAATCTGTTGAGTAAACATGCAACCGTCACTGGTTTTAGTGTGCGCGATAATATGGATATGTTTGATGAATTCGTTACTAAAATGGCCGCGCTCATAAAAGCGGGTGATTTGGTCTACATGGAAGATATTGTCGATGGCATTGAAAATGCGCCGGAGGCCTTCGTTGGTATGATGCAGGGCGAGAATATTGGTAAGCGTTTGGTCAGAGTTGGTGAAGACCCAACGCTAAGTTAAAATTAGATTACCTTAATCCCTCTGCTGCAATTACTGACAGGCTCTAGCCCATACCCCGCACAATTTCCGCTTGCTCTTTTGCCGCTTTCATTAAGAACGGGAAATCGTTGCCGGCTAGGATGAGTTGGGCGCCCATAGCGACATAATCCTTCATAACGGCCGGGTCATAGATTCCGCCCATTCCAAGAAATTTGCCGTGTTTTTTGCACGCCGCAGCTGCTGTCTCGTAGTGCTTTACGACGCGTGGATGTCCCATCTGTCCGGGGATCCCCATCTCAATGGTCAGGTCACTTGTGCCAAACAACAGCGCGTCGATGCCGTCTAAGGCAGCCATCGCTTCCGCGTTTTCAACTGCTTCTTCGGTCTCGAGCATGACAATGAGTAGGGTTGCGTCGTTAATTGCCTTTGTTGCCTCGTCGACTGGCGTCGGTACGAAATCCAGCTGTGGTAGGGAGCCGGTGATCGAGCGTTTGCCGACTGGAGGATATTTAACGTTTTCGACCATTTTTTTGGCTGTCTGAATATCGTCGACATGTGGGATGACAATGCCTTGCGCGCCGGTGTCTAATGCGCGGCTAGCGTGAAAGTGCTGAAACCCGGGCACCCGGACGATGGGAGTAATGCCGGCGCTCTGGGCTGCGACTGAAATCTGCGCCGCATCGTCGATGGACATGGAGTTGTGCTCCATGTCGATGAACAACCAGTCGTAGCCAGCCGTTTTCATCATTTTGCCGATCTCGACTACTCGGGTCATCCGCAGGCCGACCCCGATGGCAAGCTCGCCTGCTTCGAGTTTTTGTTTTGCAGCGTTGATGATTTCAACCATTAGATTAATTTCCCTTTTTAAGCGCTTTGCAGCATGTCTTCTGGTTTGAAAGTGGAATCCCGCTTGAGAACCCCTTTGCGCGGCCCAGCGAGCGCCTTATTGGCAAAATCGTCGTTGAGTGGACGTCCGCCGTCGTGGTTTAGCCAAAGGCGCAGCAGTAGGCGTTTGCGATTTTCTTCTTTGTAATCAATGAAGTGCTCTCGTGAATGCAGGATTACTGAATTGTTGAGCCACTGGATATCACCTGGCTCAAAGGTCATCGAAAGTTCGACGTCCTTGCGAATTGCGGTCTTGCCAACGAAGTTAATGGCGGCCTGTTCAAGTTCGCTAAGATGCGCGCCGGCCTTAACGGCTCCGGCTTCTATAGCTTTCTGGTTGAAACGGCAGGCTATGTATCCTTCATGCCAGCTAAAAGTCGGTATTCGGTGAGTGACCTCGTTGGGATCGCCTGTCGGGCCTTTGCCGTCGAGTTCGAAATGAAATCCTCGGTGCAGGACTGGCAAATACTCCGGGTGCTTGTCAAAGATCTCGTTGTAGATCGTCATCGCGCTGCGGATTGTGCTTTGGCCACCTTCCTTAGCGGTGCGCAAACAGACAAGGCCGACGATATCGGTGATGTCGCAATGTGGCCGCAGCTCGGCGGAACTCATGCTGCCCCGGTGCTCACTTTTCGTGTAGTCAAAACCGTGGTCCCGGATTTCTTGGATTAACTCGCCTTTAATATTCTGTGATTCAGCCGTTCCGATATGCTGACCGATGCCCCAATAAATACGGCGAATATCCGCGTAGTCGTAGCGGTCGACGGGAAATCCTCGCATTAGTACAAATCCGCGGCCGTATTCTAGCTCGTGCACCATTCGGTCTAGTTCGGCGCCGAAACCATCAAGCACGAAATCTTTCTTTTTGACTTGCTGTTCCGCCAAGCCGTTTTCCTTCGATTTTTGAAGTGCGGCGTCCAACTCTTCGATATGCTCAGTTGTAAGCTGCCAAATCCAGTCAGTTTCATTTTGGACGTCCTTACCGTACCAAGCACAAGGTAGGTCGACTCGGATTGGATTTTCTGGTGTTCCTCCGAGCTGTCGTGTGTCCTCAGACATAATCAATTTCCTCTGCTCAACCTGAGACTATACTTATTGCGACAACGGCGCGCTTCAAACTGCCGCCATATTGGGAGATTAGCAAAATGGAACGATCGACGACGCGGCTGCGTGCACTTCTAAAGGAAAAGGATTTTCTCTATATGCCCGCGGTTTATTATCCGCTCGGCGGCCGTTTGATTCAGGATATGGGGTTCGATGCCGCCTATGTTGGCGGATATGTGACGGGCGGCTCGCGCGCGGTGAGCGAACCATTACTAACAATGACCGAGCAAGTCGAAACCGCAGAGCATGTTGCGCATTCCATTTCCGCGCCGGTCGTCTGCGATGCGGGTGCAGGTTTTGGCGAGCCGCTACATGTAACCCGAACGGTGAAAGAATTCATTGATGGTGGAGTTGCTGGCATTCATGTCGAGGACCAGCTCTTTCCGAAACGTGCGCACTATCACAAATATGTTGCGCACGCCATTCCTGCAGATGAACTTGTCAATAAGATTAGATGGGCGTGCAAGTCGCGCGATGAGCATGATCCGGACTTCGTCGTTATCGCACGGACCGACACACTTCGCTTCGAAGGTCTCGATGAGGCGGTTAAACGTATCAACATGTGCGCGGAAGCCGGTGCTGATATGGGGCTTCTTTTCCCAATGAACGACGACGATGCGGAACGTGCGCCAAAGGAATGCGACATACCCTTGGTCTATGTTCAGAGCCGGGGTAATCGGGAGGGACGGCCGACTTATTCTATGAAGCGGTTGCAGGAGATGGGCTACTCCGCCTGTATCGATGCGCAGCTTTATCTTCTTGTTAGTTTACATTTCGCTCGCAAAGCACTGCAGGAAATGAAGGAGGCCGGCGAGTACACGGGCATGTCGTGGGATGAGATGGTGGACGCCCGGCAATCGGTTGAAGATTTGATCGGGCTTGATGCCTTTTACGAAATCGAGGAGCAGACTGTCGAAGCGAAGAAGTGGGGCAAGCGATAAGGGCAACCGATCCGACTTTCTTCTGCATAGTCTGGTATTAGATTATACTTAATGCGTTGATTAGGTTTGGAGTGTGGCGATGAACGATATTTCAGTTCGGGCGATGGGGCGGTTATCCAATGCGGGTGGTGTTGAAATGCCGCCTATGGACCTCTCAAAACCGCTTGGCGAAGTGGAGAAGCAGTTGATCCGCGAAGCCTTTCTAGAGCATCATATTTTGGTTTTCCGTGATCAAAAGCTCTCAAAGCCAGAGCAAGCGGCCTTTACGGAGCAATTTGGCGAGTTGGAAAGCCATGTTGCGCGCCAGCACGACGGTTCGGGGACGCCGATCGTTCACACGGTGTCAAACCTGGATGCCGAGGGTAAGCCGTCGTACAAACCCACCACGCACGGCAATTACTTCTGGCATACGGACAAGTCGTATCACGCGAAACCGTCTCTCGCGACCTTGCTGCACGCAATTGAGCTTCCAAAGCGAGGTGGTGCGACGCAATTCGCAAATATAAGTCTTGCCTATGACGCTTTGCCGGAGGAGCGCAAACAAGCCTTCACCAACCTGAAGGTTGTGCATTCTTGGGAGGCCAACCGCCGCAACACTAAGAATCGGCCTGCGACGGAAGAGGAAAAGCGGGATCGTCCGCCGGTCACCCACCCGATGATCCGTACTCATCCGGAGACAGGTCGGAAGGTTCTCTATATTGGTATACACACCTCGCATATTATCGGCATGTCGATGGTGGAAAGCCGAACCTTATTAGATGAGTTGGCGGATTTCTGTGCGCAGGATAAATTTGTTTATACCCACGAGTGGCAGCCGGGCGACCTCGTTATGTGGGATAATCGGACGCTACTGCATCGGGCCAACGCCAATTACGGCATGAATAAAGAACGTCGTATCCTCCACCGTACGGTTATCAAGGGCGATGATATCCCTCACTAGTTTAGGGGTACTATTTCTTTAGATATTCGAAACGAAACGCATCGCCGGCGCTGATGACCCGACCGACCGACGGCAATGGGAAGTGCGCCGTCATGACAATCTTGTCCCGGTCGGCATGGTCCTCGAGAAACTTCTGGCGCGTGACGCTTGCCATCTCTGGGTCAAGATCGACCGATGGGCAAAGCGACGTATAGAGGCATTGCAGTGGGCTGTGCATCAGGTCGCCGGACATAGTGCCAAGCAAGCCGTTAGAGGCCAACTCGACAGCGACATGGCCGGCCGTGTGCCCTGGTGTTGGGGTGAGAAAAATATTGTCGTCGAGGGCAAAATCCATCGCCACTAGCTCCATTTGCTTGGCTTCCATCACTGGCAGGACGCTCTCTCGGAAGACGATAGAGTTGGTCTCTGCCGCCGCCTGGAATTCCGGCTCGGAGAAAATGTATTTGGCATTTGGGAAGGTCGGCACAAAGCGGCCGTCCTCGAGTCGAGTATTCCAGCCACAGTGATCTACGTGCAAATGGGTGCATAAGACATAATCAATTTCCGCTGGATTGACGCCAATCGCTTTCAGGTTCCGAAGATAGGTGTCGTCCCGGCGGTCGTTCCATTCAGGCACCCATTTGAACTTCTTATTACAGCCCACACAGGTGTCTATCAGTATTGTGTGGTGGGGTGTGCGAACCAGATAGGACTGGATCGGCAGGATCATCTTGCCACTTGCGGGCGAGACCACGTCGGGGAGTAGCCAGTCTTTATTCATTTCAAAAATTTCTGGCGTGAACCCGTTAAAAAATTCCTCCAGCGTCATGAACTCCGCGACCTGTTCAAGTACAGAGGTAATCTCGATTTCTCCCAATTGCCAATCGGCCATGACGACATCCCTTTGCGTTGCTGTCGAGTAGCAAGGGTCGTGCGGCACGCGCTGCTGGCAAGTAGTGAAGGGTGTAATCCGTCAAAGTCGCGCGCGCATGCCGTTACAGTTAGCACCATTAATAATCATCTAGTTGCAAATGAATTGATTCATCTCAGGAGGAACAGGCCGAGCGAAGCCAAGACCTCCGTATAAGCGACGGTTTGCCTTTCTAACACTATCGTGTTTTTGCTGTCGCCGTAATCTTCGGCACATATATCAATCCGAGTGGTAATGGAAAGGATCCCCAATGTTGGAGGAAAAAACAGTTGTTGTTTCGGGTGGCACTTATGGGATTGGGCGTGGCATCGTCCTGGAACTGGCGCGACGGGGATGGAATGTCGTCGCTTTTGGCCTCGACAGCCGCCAGCCCGGTAGTGCGGCGGAAGGTGGGGTTGAAGGAACCCGTCAAGCCTTGGCCGAGGCGGGTCATTTGGGCGTGGTCCTCGAAGGTGACTGTTCCGATGCCGCAGATGTGGAACGTGCGATGGCACGCGCGGTCTCAACCTTCGGGCGTGTGGATGCCGCGGTGAATAATGCCGCGATCCGACCGACAGGAACGATCCTCGAGACTGAGGAGGAAACTTTTGACCGCGTGATCGCAGTCAATCTGAAAGGGCAATTTCTCGTCTGTAAGGCAGCTATCGCGCATATGAAGGAAACGGGTGGTGGAGCGATTGTTAATATTGGCTCCGGTGCCGGTTGGGGGAAGGAAGGATTGCTGGCGTATGGCGCCAGTAAGGGAGGCGTCTTTGCGTTGAGCTCAGCACTCGCTTACGATCACCTGTCGGACCGAATACGAATTAACGTGGTGGTGCCGGGACCCCAGACAGCCTCTGGTATGGTCGAAATTATGGCGGAAAAAGGTCCATTGCCGAAGATTACGACCGCCTCAGGGCGTACCAACCAGCCCCGCGATATCGCCAATGCGGTTGCCTTTCTGCTCTCGGATGAGGCTGGGCAAATCTCCGGCACTGTGCTTGATGTCGGCGCTTTTTCTCATCAGGGCGGTGTTGGGCAACCGCGGGCTTAAACAACTACTGGTGTTGCATTTTTTTGTTGAACCCGTAGGTTATCGCCGTCGTTTTTTAGGAAGGGTTTACGCATGCGACGTTCGAGACTACCGGCCGGTGGCGCTAACGTATTTCAGAAGATCCGGGCGAAGCGGAGCGAGGCCTTAGAGCGCGGTCAAACGCTGCTCGATCTTTCTATCGGTGAGCCCAAAGGGGCGGCGATGCTTAGTGCGCGTGAAGCGGCCCGCGATGCGATCATGAGCAAAGACGAACCGATGCATGCCTATCAATACAATGATAGCCCGGCGGTTCCTGGTTTTTCGCCGCGCTTCGTTCGTGCGCATTTGAAAAAAGAGTTGCCAGAGGGTGACGTGGATTACCTGCCGATCTCAGGTGTAAAGCCAATTCTCGGCCTGTTACCGCTCGCATGTGGTTGTGCGATTGAGGAAATGCATGTCGCAACAATGACGAAACCAGGATATCCGATACCGGCCGATTGGTGTGCTTATCACCCTAAAGTCACGCACTATCCATTGCCACTAAATTCAAAAAACGGCTTTCGGTTTGCGCCATCTGACATCGATATTAGCACGGCGCTGGTGATGACTAACTATCCGCACAACCCATCTGGACAAATCGCTGACGCTGCCTGGTTCCGCGATCTCTGTCAGTATTGTAGTGACAATGATATCCGGCTCTTTAACGATGCGGCTTATATCTCGCTCAGTCATTCTGAGGATTGCACGACTTTGAGTGAAGTCGCAATCGATTTTCCAGACCTGTCTTGGTGTGAGGCATTTACCGCCGCGAAGCTAATTGGTAACGGCACTGGTTGGCATGTTGGAGCCATGGTCGGTTCGTCCGACTTCATTGGGGATATGAAGGAAGTGAAGGGTAAGACGGATGCTGGTTTTGTAGCCCCGATGGCCGCGGGTGTACTCGTCTCACTCGAAGAAGATCAGAGCGGTATCGCCGAATACCGTAAAATGTACCGCAAACGCCTCAAGACGCTGAGTGACTTGATGTTAGGGTGTGGGATGAAACTCGCGATCGAGCCGCGTGCCGGCTTCTACACGCTTTGGGAATCACCAAAGCAGGCTTTTGGCATATCAATTTCGGGAGCCGAGGAATTTAATTTCATGATGATTGAGAAAACTGGAGTAGTAGGTGTTCATTTTGCCAACTATCTCCGTTACGCTGTCTGCGCCGACGTTGACGCTATGCACGCGGACCTGGAAGCAGCTTTTAAGAGTGCTAGGGTTTCATACGACTGACCGTCCATAGCCCCTCGATATCCAGCGTATTCTGTGAGGCGCGCATATAAACCCTAACCGCCATTGAGCCAGTCCTGTTTTGCTTCTAGTAGTCGGTCCGCTAGGATTGCGGCGCGGATAAGGGCTAAGAGGCGCGTCATGTAACGTATATTGTGCACCGTCAAAAGATGCAGTCCTAAGATTTCATTCGCTTTAAGAAGATGATGAATATATGCGCGGCTATGCCGGCGGCATGCTATGCAGTCGCAGTCTTCGTCGAGAGGAGCATCATCTTCACGAAATTTTGCATTACGAAGGTTCTGACGGAATGAGGGGGCCTCCCGTGATAGGGCCCAGCCATGTCGTGCGATCCTCGTTGGGGTGACGCAATCGAAGGTGTCGATCCCCATCTCCACACCCTCCCAAATGTCGCGGATGCCACCAATGCCGAGCAGATGGACCGGTCGGTCCGGGCGCAGCGGTTCCATTGAATAGCGCACCGCGTCGTACATTTGTTCTTTTTGGGCGCCAAGGCAGCCGCCGATGGCATGACCAAAGAAGGGGCGGGATGAAATGAATTCTGCGCTTTCCCGGCGTAATTCTTTGTAGACGCCGCCTTGTACAACACCGTAGAGCGCTTGTCGGCCGTCGTGGCCCCGTTCGAACTCGGCAAGGCTCCGGTCCGCCCAGCGTTTGGTTAGAGCTAAGGAATCCTCGGTGTATTTCCGATCAACGTGATATGGTGTGCATTCATCCAACACGACAATAAGATCCGCCCCGAGTTTTTTTTGAATATCTACGGATGCTTCAGGCGTTAGGGTATGACGTGTACCGTCCCTAGGCGATCGGAACGTTGCGCCTTCTTCGGTAAGTTTCTCCAGCAATGGCGATTGCTTTCTAGCGCCGGCAGATTTGATCTCGTCTGCTTCTGTACCCTGACCAAGGCTGAAAATTTGAAATCCACCACTATCTGTCAGCATCGGCCCATCCCATCCCATGAAGCGGTGAAGTCCGCCCATCTGGGCTACCAGGTCCGGGCCCGGCTGGATCAACATGTGATAGGTGTTAGCTAGAATGATATCGACGTTTGCCGCTTCCAAATCCGCGGTCGACGCAGCCTTAATGGTGGCTTTGGTGGCGCAGAAGATAAACGCTGGCGTCTGCAATGACCCGTGTGGCGTGTCGATTCGTCCCACTCGCGCACGGTTCTTGGCATCTGCGGCTAAGACTTCAAATTTAAAACCGGGATAATCGGTCATTAGGAGTATTTACATGGCCTTTTCCAAAGAAGAAAAAGCCCGCTCATTGGCGGGCTTTGTCAATGACGCATAACACAGCGTTAGGCGGCCGAAGCAGCCTTGCGCTGGATGCGGCGCTTGATCTTGATCGCCTCGCCTGGAAGTTTTCGGTTTGGCGTGTTCAGAAGGAAGGCATCCAGCCCACCCTTGAAATCGATAGTACGCTGTGCGGACGTGGTCAACCGCAGACGAACCATCTCACCCAATGTCTCGCTCAACAGCGACGTTGTCTGTACATTCGGCAGAAAACGCCGACGGGTTTTGTTGTGGGCGTGGCTCACGTTATTCCCAGTGAGAACGCCTTTACCGGTGATCATGCAACGTCGTGCCATTGATCGACTCCTATTTCCTGTGCCAGGCAAGGTTGCCGCTGGACAAGCGCGATCTTTTAAAAGAGCGGACGGCCCGCGTCAAGGTGCTTGCGGGTCCTGTATTCCGTGAAATACAGCCAACATTTCCCTAGCTGCAGCGCCAGGCGCCATTGCTCCGGTGGCGACGTCGTTTTCCAGACGTGTCATTCGTTTTCTGATATCTGGGTGCTGACGAAGCGCGACAATTAGACTCTCTTCGATTTCCGACCACATCCAGGCTTTTGCCTGCGCCGACCGTTTGTTGGAGAATTCACCAAATTCTGTCATTTTTTCATGAAAATCGATGATTTTTCGCCAAGCTTTTGAAATCCCATCCCCTGTTACCGCGGAACATGTTAGGACTGGGACTCGCCAATTTGGCGAGGCTTGACGTATCATGTTGACAGCGTTTCGATAGTCTGCTGCGGCGTGGTTTGCCGCTTCAGTGAGATCGCCGTCCGCCTTATTGACTAGAATTATATCTGCCAGTTCGACAATACCTTTTTTGATACCCTGCAGTTCGTCACCCGCCGCCGGGGCCAAAAGTAACAGGAATAGGTCTGTCATCTTGGCGACGGCGGTCTCTGACTGACCAACGCCGACGGTTTCGACGATTACGACATCGAAGCCTGCAGCTTCACATACGAGTACACACTCACGCGTCCGCCGTGCGACCCCGCCAAGGCTTTGGCCCGCGGGGGATGGGCGGATAAATGCCCTTTCATTTCGCGACAACTCCTCCATGCGTGTTTTGTCGCCAAGGATTGAGCCTCCGCTGACTTGCGATGTTGGGTCAACCGCAAGAACCGCGACCCTGTGTCCTTCTTTCACGAGGTGCAATCCAAAGGTTTCAATAAAACTTGATTTGCCAACCCCGG
Organism: Rickettsiales bacterium; assembly: GCA_002724555.1. Taxonomy (GTDB): domain Bacteria; phylum Pseudomonadota; class Alphaproteobacteria; order UBA8366; family UBA8366; genus UBA6544. The sequence continues at coordinate 2,859 of PBOZ01000039.1, read as the reverse complement.
GTGCGCCCGAAATGCCGACACGAACGGAATCGCCACAATTTGGCATTAAGGCTGCCAGCAGGGTCTCTGCATGTTCACGATGATCCGATCGTGTGGACTCAATTAGGGTTATTGCCTGTGCTAAAGCGCGCCTGTCGCCGTCCAAGATGGCTTTGAATTGGGTTTCTATATCGGTTTTGACAATCATCTCAAGAGTTTTTCCCGGGCGGCTTCGGCATCATTTTTTCCGCCATTTTTTTTAACTTTTTGCGGCTTTCGTCGTCCAATTCCGAGAGAGCGTCTTGCTGTGCGCGATGAAGGAACACAGCCTCTGCAATAAGTGCTTTCCGGGATTTTCCCTCTCGTGATTTCTCTGCTATTTCCGTCTTTGGTTTGGCTGGTGGTTTTCGGTCAATCGCCCGACGAGCGGCCTTGTTAAGAAACAGAAGGCGCAAGAGTTTGAGCAGGCATCTGCCGAGCCAAGTGATGAATTTTATGATCATTTCATCGGTTCCGCACCGGGGCCCAGAGGTTGGCCATAGCTGAATTCAACGGCGTTGCCATCTGGGTCGCGGACCCCACAGTAGTAACCAACGGGGTAGGCTTCTTGGCGCGGCTCCCAGATCAAGCAGCCGGCTGCCTTTGCTTTTGCTGCGATGGCATCCACTGCCGCCCGGCTATTCATTGCAAATCCCGCGTGACTATAATCCTTTTCAGCTTGGTCACGGCCCGGTCCACCCGAAATAAGAACATAAATCAACTCATTTTTGCGGTTGGGTTCTGCAAGCCATATAACACGCGACTCAATCTCAGGATCGCGACGCTCATGCACCGTCGTTAAACCGCAATACTCTTTATAAAAGGTCTCGCAGGCTCCGATGTCTCGAACGTGAAGCGCAATATGGGTCAATGTTGTCTCCATACGGTGGAACGTAACGCCGGCAGGTCTTATTCGTCCAGAAGCTTAGCCATCATAATTTCGTCAATCCACTGTCCGTCCACAAAGAGCGAGTGCTTGTTTACCCCTTCATCGCTGTAGCCCATCGATAAATAGAGACGATGGGCCCGCTCGTTATGTGACATGACTGTCAGGTCAAGCCGAGAGATCTCATTCTCCTTCGCAATGCATTCGATTTCTAGCATGAGGCCCTTGCCGATGCCTTGGCCGTAGTGCGAGGCGAGAACCCCGACGCCAACGCGGCCAACATGCTTGTTACGATTGAATTGGCCGCCCATGCAAAGTGCTTCACCCACACAGACGCTGCCATCCCATGCGTTGACGAGGAAATGTCGTGGCATTTCATGGAAACGTTGTATGACAAATCTCATATCTTCAGCCGACTTGGCTCGCTCTTCGGGATAGAGCAGCATAAGGCTCGTCTCCGAGAGCAATTGTCGCCCAAATATGTAAATCGCTTCGGCTTCTTTTGCTTCTGCGGGGCGATAGATGATTTCGCTCATCCGGCTTTACTCCTCACTCGCGCTGAGGACCACTGGTTTGTCTTCTGCCACGCAGGACAACGCAATCGTCACAATGGCGCTGCCGTGAGCACGAAACCTTTCAACTACACGTTCCAGCCCATTCAATGAGTCAACTGCTAATTTGATAAAAAAGCAGTCTTCCCCGGTTACGTGGTAACACTCCAAGACTTCTGGAAGGTTCTGTGACAAGGCCGCAATTGCTCTGTATTTCTCGCCGCCACAAGCGAGGCGGAGAAACGCCGTGATTGGCAATCCTACCCGATCACGCGCCACGATCGCGCGGTAGCCGGTCAGAACACCGGCTTCCTCCATACGGCGAACCCGCTCTGCAACGGCGGGCTGCGAATACCCAACCTCTCGCGCCAAAGCGTTGAAGGAGAGGCGAGCATCTCGTTGCAGCGCTTCAAGGATCGCGCGACCCAGATCGTCGATTTCCATTTCTGGATTCAAAGCAATTGCAATTCCCACTTCGATATTACAAAAATATACATGCAATAAACTTAAAAATAAATGTATTTTAATTAAAAACCTATCAAATGAGAGAAAAAAAACGAAAAATCAATAAAAATAAAAATAAAAATAGGTGTTTTCTTTTAAATATAATATTTTCCTGGCGATGTAGGCACTTAACAACTACGCTTCGGCGGCAATGTTAAGGGAGAAAAAGCGTGTTTTACACCGAAGCCCAAATCGACCGAAAGGCTGACAAGCGCTCGGATCCCGATTTCATTGCTATGCGCTTATCGAACCCGGAAACAATGTTATTGCCCGTTTGGCGGGGTCAGAATTTAATTGATAACTCTGGAGATACGCCGCGGGCTGGCGGGTTTACTGTTGCTGAGGGCAGCATGTTGCTGGCGGAGGGCGGTGATACAGTATTTTTAGGAGATGCTGAAGGGCGAGCCTATTTTGCTGTCGACGTGTCCTCTAACGAGGAACCAAATGGAGTTGCAGATTTTTCGGAACGTGGCGAATTTCGAAATCTGAGGGATGTTGGCGCGGCTATGTCTCAAGCCGAGGGAGCGCTCCTAGCCTTTGGGCGTGGGATCTTCGCATGGCATGAGACACATGGGTTTTGCCCTCGCTGCGGTGCGCCAAGCGAAATGCGTGATGGTGGGCACCGCCGTCAGTGTACTAGTTGTGACGCATCGCAATATCCCCGGATCGATCCCGCGGTGATCATGCTGGTGCGGCGAGGTGAGCGGGTTTTGCTCGGGCATAACAAACGCCGTCCGGCCAAGTGGTTTTCCTGCTTTGCAGGCTTCGTTGAGATTGGTGAAACGCTGGAAGAGGCTGTTGCGCGAGAAGTTTTCGAGGAGGCGGGTGTGAAGACGACGGCGGTTAAGTATTTTGCCTCTCAACCTTGGCCGTTCCCCTCCAGCCTAATGTTGGGTTACT
>PBOZ01000038.1 GCA_002724555.1 Rickettsiales bacterium | reverse complement strand
CTCGCCAAGATGGTCAGCGGCTTCCAGAAGTGCGTCACCAAATTTCTGCAAGAGGGCTCCGCGGGCCGACGCCGTCATCGACCGCCACTCACTGCCGGGGCGGCCCGCCTGATAAGCAGCCTCTACAGCGGCGTCGACATCGGCGGCGGCGCCCTTTGGAATCTCTGCCCAAGGCTGCGCCGTGTATGGGTTATAACTTTCAAATGTTTCACCACTTGCGGCGCCAACCCATTGGCCGCCAATCGCCATTTTAAACTTCTCTAGCTCGGCCATTTATTTCTCCTATTAAATGTAACGTTATTGGAGGAGTCAGACAGACCCCAAAAGATTTTCCCGAAAACGATGTTTCAATGTTGGACCATCCCGCGGTGGTAAAATCATTGGCTGACCAACCCCCGTTACTTTGACGTCGACGAACACAGGTCCGGCTGCGGTATAAAGTATATTTATAGCCTCACCCAGCTCTTTTGCTGTATAGACAGTGGAGGTGATTTGAAATCCCGCGCCCGAGGCCATCATAGCCAGATCTACACCGTGCTCAGTATGAGTTTCTTGCATTCCAGTCTCGCCATACCGCTGATTATCAATAATACAAATCGCAAGATTGGAGGGCTTTTGAACCGCTACTGTTGCTAACCCCCCAACGCCCATGAGCATCTCTCCATCGCCGGTAATGACAAGCACTCGGCGCTTCGGCTTAGCTAAGGCAAGCCCTAAACCGGTAAGAACTGCGCCGCCCATCCCCCCCCAAAGATAAAAATTATTAGGGTGATCTTCAACAGATGCTGCATCCCAGGTGGGCGCACCAAGCCCGGTTACCAAGAGCAAATCATCGCGTTGTTTTAAAATCCTTGCGACTACTTTGCGACGATCTAAGGTGATTCTTTTTCGCGCTGTCATTTCTTCCAATCCTTAAAGCCAACCACCCGCTGGCCAATTAATACCGCAACCATGCGCCCACCCTCGAAGGAAAGTTTGGCGGCAGCCTCAACAGTTTCCGCAATTTCTGATGCGTCATCCACGCGGTGTACAATCACACCCGCAGCCGTCAGCACGGATTCTGTGGCCTGACCCATTGGCACCTGCCAGGGATTGAATTCGCCCCATTCACCCCGCATCGTAACCAACATTAAGAGCGGAAATCGACATTCATTTGCCATACCGAGCATATTTATCACATTGCCGACACCGGAAGATTGCATCAACAATGTGCCCGCCTCCCCGCCCAGCCACGCACCAGATAGAACTGCCACACCCTCTTGTTCAGATGTCAGTAGTACAGGTTTGATGGAATTATCTGCTATAGCCATTTTGATCAGCGATGAATGACCTGCGTCCGGCACATAGGCAACTTGACGCACATTTGCCGCCTTAAGAATTTTAAAAACATCGTTAGACCAGTTTTTTTGCTTTTTTGTCATTCCGTTATATACCCTCAACCGCTACGGCATTCCGAAAACGACGTGACACAAATGTACCGTCTTTTGGAGCGTCTATCCTTACGGAGGACTTGCTCAATACCTTCACTACAGCGAAGTAGGGACCAGGTGCGCTATAAATAAGGGGCAGCTCATTTTCTAAGTCAGCATTTGTTGTAATCAGAGCCGTTTGTTTAAATCCGGAAGCTTCTGCTATACCAACAAGGTCAACGCCTCGACCAGTGTGGGTATGTTGATTTCCCGTCGCTCCATATGCCTGATTATCAATCACAATAATCGATAGGTTTTTAGGCTGTTCAACACCGACGGTCGCAAGGCTACCGACCCCTGCCAAAAGTTCACCATCGCCCGTAATAGTCAAAATGCGACGCTTTGGCTGCGCCAGTGCTACACCAAATGCGACCATAGTCGCTCCGCCCATTACACCTGCCAGATACATATTCTTGGGGTCATCATTAGCAGAGGCGACATCATGCACTGCATTACCAATCCCTGTCACCACAGCCGCGTCACCTCGTTCTTGTAAAATTCTATGGACCACTTTACGACGCTGCAGAGTAAATTTCGTTGTTTTTGGTAAACCCATTATCCCTTACCCCCACTCTCAGATATCCGCTGAGATATTACGACTGCGACCGCTCTGTTTGAATCAAATGCCATTTTTGCAGCTGCATTTACTGTCTCTGAAACCTTCTCTGCGAGATCCACGTGATGCACTATGACCTTGGCCGCCTCCAACGCAGGGATCGTACTTTGACCCATCGGCACCTGCCACGGAAAGGTTTCTCCCCACTCGCCTCGCATCGAAACCATCGCCAAGAGAGGTATCCGGCATTCCTGTATCATTGAGAGCATATTAATACAGTTTCCTACACCACCAGACTGGGTGAGCAAAACGCCGCGCTGACCGCCAAGCCAGGCGCCAGCCACCTGAGCTACACCTTCTTCCTCCGTGGTCAGGACGACTGAACGTATCGACCTATCAGCCTGACAGAGGTTTATTAGCCTGGCGAGCCCGCCATCGGGAACGTATGCGACCTGTTTAATACCAATTTTTCTAAAAAGCTGATGGACATCTTGTGACCAGTGCCAGCTTTTACTCTTTTTTTTCACCATCAGAATTTTTGTGCTCCGCCAAAATTTTTAAAACCCCGTCGAGCCATACAACTCTTTGCTTTGCCGCTTCAATTGCCTTAATACGCGATGCGAAAACATCCCCCTCAAAATATCCTATTCTAAACCAACCAGTCTTCGTCTCGGGGTCGCGCCGAAATTCATCAAAACCGAATGTCCCATCCGCACGTTCAAAAATATCGACGCACCGGTCACCATCAAAGGTTTCTATTGAAGACAAAACAACTGGGGACATTGGTCGCTAAGCAGCCCTTTTTACGATAGTTATAGAGTGAAACAAGCCGCCAGCAGACGCAAGGTTGGATATTATTTTTTACGATGTTACGACTGGTTTAACTGCCCATGCTCGTGTCCCCTGTATATAAAACAGCTCAACGATCAAATTATTATTGGTTAGAAAGTCTGCGGGATTGTTATAAATTAAATCGTTAGAATGGAGAATTTTATTATGCCAAACCATTTGTCCCTTATTTCCACATTGTCAGTTTTATCGCTGCTCCTGGTCCTGCCGAATTCTGGCAGTGCCAACGATAAGCGAAATTCCCAAGCTCTCCAGCTTGCTCAAACGGAAAAAGTTGCAAAAACCGGAAAATACAGAAAAAGAAAAGGGAGACGGCAGGGCAGGTATTTTATGCGCCTTTATGACGCGAACAATGATGGCAAGGTGACGACTGACGAAATAGCTAATGATCAGGCCCGTATGCTCAACGCGATAGATCTCAACAACGATAAAAGCCTTTCAATAGACGAAATGCGCCGACGTGGGAGAAGCTTACAAATTTGGCGTTCCGTGACGCTATTTGATCTTCTGGATACGAACGGCAATCAAAAAATTTCTGCTGAAGAATTATCTGCACCAATGAAGCGTTTGTTTAAACGCTATGACGTAAATAAGGACAAAGGCCTTTCAGTGAATGAAATGCGCCGGCGCGGTAGAAACCCTAGAATTTGGCGGTCTGCAACACTATTTGAGCTTCTGGATACAGATGGTAATCAAAAAATTTCTGTTCAAGAATTATCCGCACCAATGAAACGTTGGTTTAAACGATATGACGCTAATGGTGATGGTTTCATAGTAAATAACGAGGTAAAGAACAAAAGATATAAGCGCCGAGGCAAGCAACGTGGACGCCAATTTAGATAGACTTAGATAAACCCGGGAGGCAAGTTTTGAACCGTGTTGTTCCCCAAGATGGGATCGTAAATTTTCAAAAGAATATTGTGACAGAGGTTTTCATTTCGGATGACATACTCCTTGCACAAATTAGCAGTGGAAATTTAGCAGCCTGGGAGATGATAACAGACCGGCATTTGTCAGCGGTTAGCCGCTACGCAACCTATATATTGGGTGATAACGTGCTGAGTGAAGACGTCGCGCAGGAAACATTTATCCGCCTCATGAAAAAAGCACACACCTGGGAACCGGGCAGCTCAACTCTCAAAGCCTGGCTATTCAAAGTAGCCCGCAACCTATGCATCGACTATAAGCGCAAGAAAAGATCCGACCCCATTGAGACCGCCCACGACCTCGCAGACCCTCAAGATGATAATGCAACGGACCGACGAATCGATATTGCAAACGCAGTAAAGACCGCGCTTGATTCACTGCCTGAGCGTCAGAAAACCGCTATAGTTTTGGTACATTATGAAGGGTTTTCTGGTGCTGAAACCGCAAAGTTACTCGGTATTTCTGTTGAGGCCGTTGAGTCTCTATTGGCCCGGGCCCGTCGTAACCTTAGGCAAACACTGGGGCCGCATTCCATGGAATTGCTTGGAGAAAGCTAATGGTAGATCACATCAAATTGATCTCTCTGGATAGAACAAAACAACTTATCGATGCGTATGGCGCTAATACCGATAGATGGCCAATTCCAGAGCGTGATCTCGCACTCAATTTTATCGCAACATCTTCTGACGCTCAAAGTCTCATTGAAGAGGCAAAGAAGCTAGATGACGAGCTCAATGCGCTAACTCAGCCCAAACCATCTCCGAGTCTTAGGGCTGCCGTGCTCAATACTTTCACCCCGCCCATTACCGCAAATGAAAATAGCGGCAACTTAGGTAGGCTTAAAAGTTGGGGGGCCTGGAAAAATTTAGGTTGGCACAAGTCAGCAGCTGCCGCGGCAATTTTTGGTCTCGTTTGTGGCGTCGGGATTTCACAAGTCTTCACGCCAACTGGCAGCACGATCAATGCACACCAGACAACGAAGGTATCGAGTCCTGAAATATTCGATCAATCGCTTCAGAGTGGAATTGTCGAACTGACACTAACTGGAGAATACCCCACCGTTTTAGTTGATTTAGAAACCCAAACCGGCGACGGAGATGATGGCGTTGAAGAAGAGCTAGTAGTCCCCCTGATCTAACTCTCCCCTTCGTTACCCTCAGCGGCCCGTATAATTTGGTTTACGTTTCTCTGCAAAGGCGTCGATGCCTTCCTTATAATCCGCTGTCGATCGGAGCTTCTCATAGGAGTGACCCTCGATATCCAAGGCAACTTTTAGACTGGTATCATAAACTGAGTTCAGGACACGTTTTAGAGCTCTTAGTGCTAGTGGAGCCTTCGCATTGAGGTTTGCTGCATAATTCTCAATTAACACAGTCAACTTATCTGAATCTTCCGCCACATCGGTAATCAGACCCCACTCTTTCGCCTGCAGTGCCGGAATTCTTTTACCGAGCATAACCATCTCCTTGGCACGAGTAAGGCCCGCAATTTTTACCACACGCACGCTGCCGCCAGAGCCCGGCATTTCCCCAAGATTTATTTCCGGCAACGCAACCAGTGTTTCCTTTGTTGCTAGACGAAAATCGCAAGCCATCGCCAACTCAAAGCCAACCCCAAATGCATATTTTTCCAAAGCCGCGATGACTGGCTTAGTGCAACGTTCCGGCGCACCAATATTCCAAGCGAGGTCCGACATGCCATCGAATGGAATGTCGGGAAAACTTTTTACATCACCGCCTGACGTATAAATTCCGCCTTCTCCACGTATGACGATCACACCCACGTCGTCATCTTTGTCCATTGCCTCAATTAACGCACGGATTTGCGATCTGCCGGTATAAGAGACGATATTTAATGGCGGCCGATCCAGAATTAAATAACCAATTTTCTTTTCCGCATCGACTTCTACTTTAATTCCATCAAGCTTTTTCAATACAGACGCTCGGTCAGTGGCGTAATCTTTATTCATTCTTATATTTCCTTCACAACGTGCTCTCAAAATCTTTTGAAATGGTGTATTCACAATCTCTTAAATGGCGTCGTAAAAGCTTCCCCGACGCAGATTTCGGCAAAGCATCAACGAACACATAAGCTCGTGGCCGTTTAAACCGTGCGAGCGTTGATTTTGTGCAAAATTCATCGAGCGCTTTTGCTGTTGCTTTTTGGCTAGCCGCCTCGATAAAAGCAACCACCTTTTGTCCCCAACGTTTGTCTGGCAGCCCAACCACGGCTGCAGAAGAGACTAAATCGCAATTAGAAAGTATATCTTCGACTTCCTCCGGGTGAATATTTTCTCCACCTGAGATAATCATGTCATCTATCCGACCAGACAAAAATAACTCACCATCATCATCAAAGTATCCAAGGTCGCCAGTGAAATACCACCCCTCACGGATGGCTTTAAAATCTGCGTCGGGCCGGTTCCAATATCCTGAGAAAGCCTCGGGGCTCTGCATAGTTGCAATTACTTCACCAATTTG
>PBOZ01000037.1 GCA_002724555.1 Rickettsiales bacterium | reverse complement strand
TAACGTTACATACTTACTTGATGCTTGTCAGTCTGTTGGACAATTGCCGGTCGATGTTGACGAACTTGGATGTGATATTCTCTCTGCCACAGGCCGAAAATATTTGCGTGGACCACGCGGCACAGGTTTTCTTTATGTACGGAAGGGCATTTTGGCAACTCTCGAACCACCCATGATCGATTTGCTCGCAGCTAAATGGGTGGCGCCTGATCAATATGAATTGAGGCCCGATGCCCGGCGTTTTGAGAATTGGGAGAATAACTATGCCGCGCGTTTAGGGCTTGGCGTCGCAATCGACTATGCGCTTAACCTCGGTATAGAGGTAACTTGGCAGCGTATTTTGGAATTGTCTTCGAGTTTGAGACAGAAGTTGTCGGTTATCGATGGGATAAAACTCCGCGATATAGGATCCTTGCAAGGCGGGATTGTAACCTTCACGCTCGAAGGTATCGATGCTACTGCAATTAAAGAGTTGGTCGGTTCGCAGGCCATCAATGTTAGTGTCTCTAATCCATCGAGTACGTTGCTTGATGCTACGCGTCGAAACCTGCCGCCTGTCGTGCGTGCCTCTGTGCACTACTACAATGATGAGGTGGAGGTCGTCCGGTTGGTCGATGCCGTTCGTGCAATTTCTGCTAAGAAGGAGTAACAATTATGGCTTCGATTACGGGCGATTTTGTGGCCAGACTGGCGGCTGTCTGGCAACGTTCTTCGGTGTCTAAAGAGGACTGCGAAACGCTAGCGGAGATGTTGGTACCGATGGATAAGGCTGGTGAGCGGGCAGTTAGGCATCTCGCCTTTGATATGGAGCCCGCTGATTTTGACGCGGCGATTGAGGAGCTGGCGCCAAAAGGTAATGTGGAATGAGCATAGACATTGCTTTTCTTGACGCCTGCGACGTGGCGGAACGGATTAAAACAAAAGATGTGTCTGCTGCAGAAGTGACTGAGGTTGCGATCCGGCGGTCTGAAGCGCTGCAACCCGAATTGAACGCATTTATTAGTCTCGAAGCAGAAGCGGCGCTGGAAGCCGCTCTGAAAGTCGATCAACGCCTCGCCACTGGTGAAGCCCTTGGGTCACTCGCCGGTGTGCCCCTTGCACATAAGGATATGTACTACCGTGAAGGCAAGGTAACGACCTGTGGTTCTAAGATTCGGGCAGACTTTGTCGCGGACCGAACATCGACAGCTTTGGCGCGATTGGACGAGGCCGGTGCGATCTATCTCGGTGGTCTTAATATGTCGGAATTCGCCGTGGGACCGATCGGCAATAACGTGCACTATGGGGATTGTCGCAATCCCTGGAACACAAAACATGCGCCCGGTGGTTCCTCCAGTGGTTCCGGCGCCACGGTGGCGGCACGGATTGTGTATGGGGCACTCGGCTCGGACACTGGAGGCTCGATACGCATTCCTTCGGGGATGTCTGGGGTAGTTGGCCTTAAACCAACACAGAATAGGGTAAGCCGCTATGGTTTGATGCCACTGTCCTTCTCCTTCGATTGTGCGGGGCCGTTGACGCGCACGGTTCGGGATGCGGCGCGGATTTTGGATGCGATAGCTGGACACGACCCCAAAGATCCAACCTCAAGCCGACTGCAAGTGGGTGCTTACGAAGTTGCATGTGGCGCGTCGGTTGAGGGCCTGCGGGTAGGTATTCCCTCGACTTATTATTACGACGATATGGACCCTAGTGTGGAAGTCTTAGTTGAAGCTGCACAAAAAGTGCTGTTGGATACCGGTGCGGTCTTGGTCGAAGCTGACGTGCCGGACCATGAGGATATGAACCTCATCTGGGCTGCGGCATTAGCGGCCGAAGCGGCAACTATCCATCGTGAATGGTTGATTGAGCGACCGAAGGACTACGGTGATATGGTAAGGCGGCGGATCGAATTCGGCCTCTATCAACCGGCGACCCGGTATATCGAAGCGCTTACCATGCGAGATACATTTTTACGTGATTACTGTGCTACTGCATTTCGTGATTGCGATGTGTTGATGGTCCCGACAATGCCGGTGACAGCACCATGCCTTGCTGATGTGGATGTTGGCGGCGGAGAAGATATGCCTGCAGTTGTGCTTCGGATATCTAAGAATACGCGTCCGATCAGCTATCTAGGTTTGCCGGCATTAAGTGTGCCGTGTGGCTTCACGTCTGCTGGCCTACCGACGGCATTCCAGTTGATTGGGCGACCTTTCGATGAAGCCACTCTGTGTAAGGCGGGTCATGCCTATCAGCAGGCAACTAATTGGCATACTCGAGTTCCGAAAATCGCTCAATAAGGCTCGCTCGGGATCGTGAGCCACCGAGGAAAAGCGCCAAGACGGCTAGGCCTCCCATCTGCGGCAGACCGTGCTGGGGTGCAACGTTGTCGTTTTAAATATGGTTATTGCCGACCTGCTCGCATCCCGGCAATCTCTCACTATGTCCGATTGTGATCCGTCCAGCTCAGATCTTCGTCAAGGGGTGACTTTTATCGTTTCTGCGATGCTTATCCTACCGGGTATTGATGCTATCGCCAAAGGTCTTTCCGATAATATTTCAGCGGGAGAAGTCGCGTGGACCCGGCACGTATTACAGACGCTCTTTCTATTGCCGTTTATGCTGAACCCTGGCGCTTGGCGGAACGTCGAAGCATTTTGGTTGAATGTTACCCGGGGCGTTCTGATGGCAGGGCTGACCGTGATGTTTTTTTCCGCCTTAGCAATGATGCCGATTGCTGATGCGATTGCCTTGTTCTTCGTGGGTCCACTAATTTTTACGTTGCTATCTGCTATTTTTCTTGGCGAACAAATTGGCTGGCGGCGTGGCATGGCGGTCTTCGTTGGGTTTTCTGGCGCGCTACTGATTATTCAACCAAGTTACAGCATTTTTGGTGTGACCGCCTTATTGCCAGTTGGAACAGCCTTTTGCTTTGCTATTTATATGGTGCTGACCCGAAAATTGGCGCGGCATGGAACTGTCGCAGATGCCATAGGTATGCAATTTTATGTTGGGCTTTATGGCGCCTTAGTGCTTACCCTTGCCCTGGCGTTTGGCCATGATCTCGGTGTTTCTTTTCTCGCCGTGACAATTCCTAACGGGATAGAATGGGGGCTTCTGCTCCTACTCGGGGTGATAGCGACTGGCGGGCATATCCTCATTGCTCTTGCCGCTCGGCGGATAGGCGCCGCCCAAATTGCTCCCTTTCAGTATCTGGAGATTGTTGGCGCTACGAGCTTGGGTTTCATTTTCTTTGACGATTTTCCGGATCCGCTGACCTGGCTTGGCATAACGATAATTGTTGGCTCCGGCCTATACGTCTATTTCCGTGAAAGGCGATTGGCGTTGGAACGAGAGGCGCATATTTAAAATGGGGTGCAGCCGGTTGAGTTAAATCAACCTTCGCTAAATTTAAACACGCAAATTGACCTTATGTAGGAAGCCTTTACTTTTGTCTTGCAAACGCTTCAATCAAAGGAACCCTCATGTCGTGCGAACGCATTCAAGTGATGCCACTAAGCCCATTGATTGGGGCCGAGATCTCCGGTGTTGATCTTTCAGAACCGCTTGGTAATCAGGAATTTCAAAAAATACATGACGCATTGATTACCCATCAGGTGATCTTTTTTCGTGAACAGACGATGACCCTAGATGAGCACAAGGCCTTCGGCCGTCGGTTTGGTAAGTTGCACGTTCATCCCGCCGCTCCTGCGACAAATGGAGATCAGTAAGTGGTGACGATCCACGCAGATGCGAACTCAACAAGCGTTTCTGGTGGTCAAATGTGGCACACGGACGTTAGTGCTGATGAAGAGCCCCCGATGGGAAGCATTTTACATCTTAGGCAGGTGCCGCATGTGGGCGGCGATACAATTTTTGCGAGTATGTATGCCGCCTATGAAGCGCTGTCGGATGAGATGAAGGATTTTCTTGGAAACTTGCAGGCCTGGCATTCCTCGGAGAAACGTCACAAGGCACGCTACGGACATCTGGGTCAACTCCGCGACGGTACGGATAACTATCCCAAAGCGCGTCACCCAATCGTGCGTACCCATCCAGTTTCTGGGAAAAAGGCGCTATTTGTTAACACAGTCTTCACGACACATATCGAAGGGTTGGCGAAGCACGAAAGCGATGCGATCTTAAAGTTTCTCTATGACCATGTAGCCACACCGGAATTCCAATGCCGCTTCCGCTGGCGGAAAAATTCTGTCGCGTTCTGGGATAATCGATGTACACAGCACCGAGCTCTCTGGGACTATTTCCCAGATACGCGCCACGGATATCGTGTGGCTGTTTGCGGAGACAAGCCAGTCTAGAATAATGATAAGTTAGCGACTTGTATCTATGTTTGAAACGAGCAGGAGAAATTTTTGGGATATGGAGGGTCAGTCATCTGACACTTTGATAGATAAATGTTGAATTAAAAATTCCATCGGTAAATCTTGTTACGATGCGCTAAGGCTACATCGACGGTCTAAGAAACTTTTATTCCATCACACTACCGGCCGCTGGCGTACTTCCTCTGCAATCTTACGCTTCAATAGTTGTCCGTCCTTCACGTCGCCGAAGAATTCTCCGTCCTGCATCATTATTTTTCCCCTAAGCATAGTTAGTGTTGGCCAGACGGCGGCTTCATAGCCTTCCCAGGGGGTATAGTCGGTTTCGTGCAGGCGCGCCGCTGTTACCGTGCGGCTTTCCATTGGATCAAGGATAGTAATATCAGCATCTGAGCCAGCCGCAAGCGCGCCTTTCCTCGGGTACATGCCCATTATTTTAGCCGCGTTAGTTGAGACCAAATCTGTGAACTTTTCGAGGGTGTAACCACGTTTTTTTACCATCTCTGTGTACATTACCGAGACACGTGGTTCGGCACCTGCGTTGCCGCCAGTGACGTCATCGATGCGTTTTCCTTGAACTTTGGTCGACAGGCCGCAGCAGATTTCATCGGTCGCCACTGTGCTAATTGAACCTTGGAGCTGACCTTCCCAGAGCGCGTCCTGATCCGATGTCTCTTTTAGGCTTGGATAAGTATGGTAAATTTGGCCGTTCGGCAGTTTGTAATGTTCGTGTGTGAACATGAGGTATTGATGGAGTGTTTCGCCGTAAATTGGAAAACCTTTCGCACGGCTTGCCTGTATTGCAGCAACGCCAGTAGCGGCCGACACGTGCATCATATACAGCGGTGTGCCCTCTACATGTTCAGCCAGACGAATAATGCGCCGAAAAGACAGATCCTCTGACATAGTATTGTGAACTTCGGCCATGTTCTCGAACCCGGTTCGTCCCTGCCGCTCCAGCACGTCATACATGTGCATAACGATCTCATCATCCTCCGCATGGATGGCGCCAATACCACCTTCTTTTTTCAAGACCTTGAAGATTTCCCATATATGGCCATGAGTTATTTTGCGCCCTTTGCGGCTCGGTGTGATATCGGTGGTAAAGATCTTTATCGAAGGATGACCCTCCTGGATGACTTCACCAATTTGCGGCAAAAGTTCAGGTTCGATCGCGCCTTGTAGCATGATGTGGTAGCCGTAATCGCTATAGCATTTTCCAGTCCAGTCTTGCTTGCGGATGTTGATGGCTTCTTCGATGGTTTGGCTTGGTAACACGTTGGCGAAATCGAGCAGTGTTGTGGTACCACCATGGATAGCAGCACGGCTTACAATATCTGGGCCGTCGGTGAGGCCTGCTTCTCCGCCGTCGATAGCCGGAATATGCCAAAGCGAATGTATATGCGGGTCTATACCGCCAGGGATGACGATCTTGCCCGTGGCATCGATCACACCTTCCGTCTGATCGTCAGCGAATTGGCCTGGCCTAGCTATGGCTGCGATGGTGTTACCCTTGATACAGATGTCCCAGGTACCTGTTCCTTGCGGTGTGACGACTTGGTCGCCGCGAACGATCCAATCGAACATCAAATGCCCCCGAATTAAAATACTGATACTACGAATATATGATGGTCCGGCGGGTTGGGCAGGGAGGGTGGCACTGGCACTGCCTTCTGTTATTTATGATGGTGATGTCAGGCGCCTTTTGCGCCCTACGAATTGGGGCCGAGTGCTGACACATCACTAAATGATCTACATCGTACAAGGACAAAACCAGCTAACCTGTATTGGGGTGCTCGTCATCTGTGAAATTTCAACGGCTGTGGCCTCCAAATTTACTTCTTTTGTTAAAATTATTTGGTAACAACTTAATGCCGCGCGACATAGGTACCGGATGTTATGGTTGTCAGGAATGCGTGGCAGGTGAGCTTCTAATTTAGCTCATTGCATGTAAATCTTATACCTGGCGTTTTTTGATGAATCTCCGCCTGCATGGCTTGCAAAATTCTGACGATTGCCGGCGCCATAATCTTTCATCTTAAGGTCTTAACCAACCCTACCGATTACCTGATCTGTCGATGTGGTATAGATTATTTCATGCCGCTAAGTGCATCCTCCCATTTTAAATTGGCAAAAAGTTAATGCAAAAGGCGGTAACTTAACCTGCCATAAAGATCAGTTTAGCCAGGTTCGTTCATCTTTTTCTTTGAACTACCATCTTAATTGGTAAGTGAAACCACTATTCCAGATCACATTTCTACCGAGTGTCTGAGAGTGCACATAATTTGAAAATTAGGCAGGTGCCGCGGTCGCGCCGCCGTCGACAAAGATGGTTTGACCCGTAATATAAGCTCCGGCCGGCGATGCGAGCATGACAGCTGTCCCGGCAATTTCGTCGGGTTGTCCAAGGCGACCTAATGGAAATGCCGCTTCCCGTTTGGCACGGAGTTCGGGGTTTTCATAAAGCACACGAGCAAAGTCGGTGACAATCAGACCCGGTGCGATACAGTTTGCACGGATGTTCTCTTTACCAAACTCAACGGCATAATTTCTAACTATTTGCATGTCTGCTGCCTTGGAAATTGCGTAGGCTCCGAGTTCGCGCGAGCCGCGAGCACCGCCGATAGAAGAGATAACAATGATTACGCCATCCTGGCGCGTCCGCATGTCTTCAAGTGCCATATTACTAAGCCAAACGTTTGAACGGATATTGCACTCCATGAAGCGGTCAAAAGCACTATCGGGTATTTCGGTGATGCTCCCGTGGTAGGGGTTGACTGCCGCATTGCAGACCAAAATGTCGATCTTACCAAACTCCGATTTCGTCTCATCGATGAGGCTCTGTAACTGATCTTTGTGATGAATGTGACATGGCATTGATACGGCGCGGTTGTCTCCCGTGACCCAATTTTGGTTTATTTCGGCAGTGACCTCTTTGCAGGCGTCCTGTTTGCGCGACGATACCACCACATTCGCCCCATGTTGGGCCATTCGCTGTGCAATCGCCTTGCCGATACCTTTGGTCGAGCCGGTGATGATGGCGGTTTTTCCGGTTAAGTCGAAGAGGTTCATGACGTGTGTTTCCGTTCGTTAGATTATTTTTAGTTGGATCCAGCTAATAGGCCAAGCGACTGCACGACCGTTTCTGCCTCGCCTGGAGATAAGGTGTCACCTGGCGCTGCGCAGTAGAAGCCGCTGAGTGTGCTGGCCGGACCCGATGGTGGGGTTTGTAACCAGCGTTGAAGAAAAGCGACACAGGTCGTTGTACCGATACGGCTTCGTCGCCATAGGACTGGACCTAGGACGTTTTTGGAACCGATCAAATCACCAAAAGTACGTTGTTTATCGCGAAATGTTGCCCAATGCTCGACGGTACCGGCTGGGTCGTTTGCATCGGATATCGGGGGGCCGAAGCGAGATTCGCTCAGTAACATGCCAGCGACTACCTCACTGCCCGCCGGACCGTTCCAGAGTGCGTCCTCTTCGACGTATCGTTTGTCGTTGCTGATGAAACGGCGACGTACGACGGTTCCGCCGGCCAACGTTGGTAGAGACATTATCAGACGCGATTGCGCTGCCTTGATGGAAATAACCTCTCCTGATGGCGCGGGGGCCTGCTCGCCAATATTGGACTGGGTGGTCGGCTTTCTCGTGTAAGTCTTCGTTGGCGTGGTGGCAGGCTTTGCAGCCAGTTGGCTCTTGGCTCTGCCGGTCAAAGTGTCGATGGTCTTGCCGAGGTAGGTGTCGACTGTTTCGCACCCAATTAGTGACGGCAGGAAAATCGTTGCGGTTATTAGAAAGATATAGCGCATGGTTTCCTATAACTTGTTACCTATGATAATAGGATTGTCACGTCTGGCGGGTCCTTTCAATATCTCAGAAGATGCGTAATCTTGGTGCTACAACAGCGGTAATGCATGCGATGGCAATCAATGCACAACCATTTATTGCAAGGCCAGTGGTTAATCCCAAGGAATCGGCGATGGTGCCCAGCTCGAGGTGACCTAATGGACCGAACCCTAGAGCGAGAACCCAAATGCCCATGGCTCGGCCGCGCAAAGCGTTACCAACACTCAGTTGCAACATGCTCTGCGAAAGTATGTCGCAAGTCGCTGCACAGATTGATGCCAGAAATACGGCAGATAGAACTGTGATCAAGGTGGATGCTTGTGAAAGACAAATGAGACCAGCGCCAAAAACTGCGATGGTCAGAAGAAAAATGACGCCTGCCAAGTTGCGGGCCCCAAAAGTCGCAAATACGATGCCGGCGGCGATACCTGCGCCGGCTCGTGTGGCTTGAAGTAAACCGAGGCCTTCGGCATCCATTTCAAGTCGTCCGGTTGCGATCTCTGGAAGGGCTGTGGCGAATGAAAACCCGAAGACTTCGGCCGAGGCCGTAACGAATAAAAGTATTAACAGGAGACGGTTAGCCTTAAGTTCTTGAATATATTCACAAATATTTTGTCTAATCGGGACGTGGTCTTTAACCGCAGCGATGCCCGCATCTAGTAGGTCGCGGAAAGCTAAGAAGGCAATTAAATGGCCAACGGCGAGACACAAGACAGCCGCAGCGGCACCGAATCGTTCAGTCACATAGCCAGCAATGAGAGCGCCGAGTAATTGCCCACAGCGTGACCCAAGATTAAGCAATCCCATCGCAGAGACGAGGTTATCTTGGCCGACGAGGTCGTAGGCGTAACTTGCACGAACAGGCTGATGCAAGGCACGCAGGCTGCCTGCACAGACTGAATATCCTATAAGCACCCAAATTGAAGCTATTCCGAGCGCTAGTGTAACTGCGAACAGTGCAAGTATGGCGGCGGTTGCGATCTCGATCCGTCGGAGCAATGTACGCCGGTCGGCCCAATCCGTAATTGCACCAGAGACTAAACCAAAGATGAAGAAGGGCGTGAAATAGGCCGCGAGGGTATAACCGACCCAGGCGCTCGAGCCCATCAGCTGGATGACTAAGAGTCCGATGACAACCTGCTCGCCGGCCATACCTTGCTGATGAAAGGCGGCGCCAGCCAAGAGACGTCGGTAGTCGGCGTTTCTAATTGCTGGATTCTTGAGCACGGCGTGGTCGGGCAATAAAGAAAAAAGTGGTGGCTAACCCGGCTGCTGGCAGCGAAAGGTCCCACCAATTACCAATATTTAGAGCCGTAGCACCGTCGGCACACGACCAAACTATAGGGATTACTGCAAGATGAACCGGCGAATAGTTGGTGCAAAGAAGCAAAATGCCCATGGTGAGAATAACTAGTGGTGTTGGAGCTAATCCGGCCAATTGCACTGATAAATAACCATGAAGGTAAGTCGCGCCCAGCGGGTAGATGGTTAACGCGAAAATGACAAGAATAAGTCCGAACCAGGATGCAGCACTTTTGTCACCGTAAAATCGAAAACGGTCCTTGATCACTCCGGACCAGATCATCAACATACCCTGGGTGGCAAATACAAACCCGAAGTATTGCGCTGCCCAGTTTATTTTTATTAGGTGTATTTCCATAAATACGAGCCCGGTCCATAACCAACCGAGTGCCAGTAATCCAGAGATGAGCCGATCGCTGCCCGGGCGCGGAAACATCAATAAGCCGAGCAGGAGGCTCGAAAGGAAAAGCGCAGTTAATTGAGCCGGCCAAATAGTCTGGTTGTAGATTTTGAAAACCTCGATAAAGGCTTCCGTTGAATGATGGTTCATAAATCTAATAAAGCTCTAAAAGAAACTGCACCATCAGAATTTGTTTGTCTCTCGCATGCGTTTTACCTCCGGAATACACATTCATTTAGGTCATTATTCCAGCGTCGGCCGCTGGGTTGAAGAACGCTATTGTCTACGTTACGATCGACCGGACTGGTGCGGCAAGTGGCGACTCTTTTAGGCGTTGCTATCACAGCATCAGCATACAACTTTGTCCGAAGAAGAACCATTGATAGTCCAAACTATTCGCTAATGACGGGCGACGGCCTGCTTGTTGGCCCTTAGTCAGCGAACTAAGATGATTTTAACATATGAAATTTATGGTGTTACGACATGGCTGTAGAGATATTGCACTCCACCTGTCCTCATGACTGCCCGAGTACTTGTTTGCTTGAGGTTGAGAAAATTTCCGATACAGAAATAGGGCGCATCCACGGCGCTAAAGATAATGATTACACAGCAGGGGTCGTTTGCGCAAAAGTGGCTCGTTATGCCGAACGCATTCATCATCCGGATCGTTTAACAACGCCATTGCGCCGTATTGGAGAGAAAGGCAGGGGCATTGAGGCGTTTGAAGAGATTACTTGGGATGAAGCGCTTGACGAGATCACTGCAAAGTTTGAAGAGATCAAAGCCGAATTTGGTGGTGAGGCTATTTGGCCCTACCACTTCGCAGGGACGATGGGATGGGTAATGCGCGACGGTCTTGATCGATTTCGCCATACCTATGGGACGTCTCGTCAGCATTCGACTATATGCACAACACTGCCTGATTCTGGTTGGAATGCTGGGCATGGAATTAAGCATGGCAACGATCCCCGAGAAATTGCGGAATCCGATTTGATTGTGGTTTGGGGTGGTAATCCTGTTTCAACGCAGGTCAACGTTATGACCCATATTTCGAAAGCAAAGAAAGACCGGGGTGCGAAACTCGTCGTAATCGATGTCTACGAGACGCCGACGGTCAAAGCGGCGGACCATTCGTATCTTATTCGGCCTGGAACAGACGGCGCGCTGGCAACGGCGCTGATGCACATTATGTTTCGTGACGGTTATGCGGACCGTGAGTATATGTCGGAGTTTGCCGATGCCCCGGAAGAACTTGAAGCGCATGTGCGCAACAAGTCACCACAATGGGCAGCTCAGATTACAGGCCTGTCGGTCGAAGAGATCGAAGAATTGGGTTCGCTTTACGGCAAAGTGGATCGTGCTTTCATCCGTATTGGCTACGGCTTTGCGCGCTCACGCAATGGCGCGGTCAATATGCACGCGGTAACTTGTTTACCTGTTATCACTGGCAAGTGGTTGCATAAAGGTGGTGGATGCCTTTATGGGAATGCTGGTATGTATCCGCTGGATTGGGGTTTGGTTATGGGGCTCGACGCCCGGGACAAATCGATTCGCGAGCTTGATATGTGTCGTCTTGGTCCAATTCTGTTAGGCAATAAGGATGACTTAAAAGGCGGCCCTCCGGTGAAAGCGATGCTGATCCAGAACACCAATCCTGAAGTTGTTTGCCCTGATCAAAACGCCGTTCACGCAGGATTTCGGCGTGACGACCTATTCTTGGTCGTTCACGAGCAATTCATGACGGAGACTGCGGAGTTCGCGGATATTGTGCTGCCCGCCACCATGTTTCTAGAGCACGATGATATGTATACCGGCGGCGGACACGTCTATTTTAGTGTCACCAAGCAGATCATTGATGCGCCTGGGCAGTGCCGCAGTAATCACGAGTTAATGTGTGCACTAGCTGAACGCCTTGGTCTCAATCATCCAGGCTTTAAACTAACGGCGTGGGAAATCATCGCGGAGACATGCCGAATTTCAGGGCTGCCAGATGCGGAAACCCTTTGGCAGAACCACTGGCACGACTGTTCTCTTGGTGAAGATGAAATGCATTTTAGAAATGGTTTTGGCCATGCTGATAAGAAGTTTCGCTTTAAGCCTGATTGGGCTGAGATAGGGCCCGATTTCGAAGGTATGCCGTCGCTACCGGGCTACTACACCAATATTGATCTTGCGAACGACAAGCATCCTTTTCGTATGGTCGCTGCGCCTGCGCGAAACTACCTGAACAGCAGTTTCACTGAAACGCCAACCAGCAAAAAGCGGGAAGTCCGTCCCACTATCAAGATCCATCCAGACGATCTCGTCGCGCTCGGTGCGAAAGGTGGAGATGTTGTCCAGGTTGGGAATGAACTTGGTGAGATCCATGTTCACGCTGTCGCCTTCGAAGGGTTGCAGCGCGGTGTTTGTGTTGTCGAAAGTATATGGCCGAACAAGGCGCATATCGGAAAACAGGGTGTAAATGTGCTTATTAGCGCTGAACAAGGCCAACCTAAGGGCGGTGGTGTTTTCCACGATACGGCAGTTTGGGTTAGAGCAACCTAGGAAGTTCTGCATAAAAAATTGACGTCGGATTACTCGAGCACGGAAGTTGCGTTTTGCGATGAGCGCCAAAATTTATCAGCCAACTCAAATGGTTAACTATTGCGTAAATTTAAATGACAAGAACACTGGACGGACGACCCCCTGGTTCCCTTATAAAGAGGGATGGTAAAGTTACCAACATCCAGGGAAGCTGACGTCAGCGCCTTTTTGCGTAAGGTGAGCGAAACGTCAGCGTTAACTGCGGGAACATCCGGCAAACGAGGGCGGCTTATTTTCGCCATGGATGCAACGGCGAGCCGTGAGCCAACCTGGGATCGAGCCTGTCAAATCCAGGGTGAGATGTTCAGTGAGACGTTGACGCTTGGCGGCCTTGAAGTGCAATTAATCTTTTATCGTGGGTTCGGTGAATGTCGAGCGAGTAAATGGGTGTCTAACGCTAAGGAGTTACTCCGCTTGATGACCAGTGTTCGTTGTCGAGGCGGCCAGACTCAAATTGTCAAGGTGCTTGATCATGCAAAGCGCGAAGCAGAATTGGGAAAAGTGAATGCGCTTGTCTTCGTCGGCGATGCATTGGAAGAGGATATTGACCGTGTTTGCCATAAGGCCGGCGAATTGGGCCTTCTTGGTGTTCCGATGTTTTTGTTCCATGAAGGTGGTGATCCAGTTGCAGAGCGGGGATTTCGAGAGTTAGCGCGCCTAACGGGAGGTGCCTATTGCCCGTTTGATGCGGGAAGTGCCCAGCAGTTACGGGACCTGCTGTCCGCTGTAGCAGTTTATGCCGCCGGTGGGCGTCGTGCCCTAATCACATACGGAAATAGTAAGGGTGAAAATGTCTTGCGACTGACACGCCAAATGGATGGCAAGGGTTAAAAGGCCATGGGATATTTGGTACTTGGGATTATTCTACTTGTGGCTTCGGTATTTTTTTTGAAATGGTACGCGAACGCGCCGCCCCAATCTATCATAAGAGTTTTGAAGTGGGGAGGGATCACGCTCGCCGTGATCGGTGGTATGCTATTTCTTTTGCGTGGTGGTGCGCAATTCTCTTGGATTGCCGGGGCATTTCTCCTGCCTTGGCTAATGCGTGCGTGGGGAATGCGAAATTTCGCACGGGCTTCGAGGTCGCGCGCTGGTGGCCAAAAGTCGACGGTGCGAACGAGGTTCGTTTTAATGGAACTCGATCACGATACCGGCGAAATGGATGGTGATATCCTAAAAGGGCAGTATGTAGGCAGGCGTCTTTCGGATTTGGATTTTGAATCATTGATAGACCTCCTAAATGTTGCAAAATCGGAAGATGAACAATCTGCACAGGTTCTTGAAAGCTATCTTGATCGCATGCACAGCGATGAATGGCGGAAACGGGCAAATTCTTCGGGGGGCGCTACTTACGAGCAGGCTGCCAGAACTAGCAGTGGACGTATGTCGCGCGAAGAAGCCTTTGAGGTTCTTGGTCTTGGGGACCATGCGAGCGAAGAGGAAATAAAGGCCGCTCATCGAAGGTTGATTCGCGAATATCATCCGGATCGTGGTGGGTCCGACTATTTAGCGGCAAAAATTAATGAAGCTAAAGACCTATTGCTAAAGGACTGAAGACGGTAACAGGTCGCGGTTGCGTGGTGCATTAGCCTGTGGCAAACAGGCCGAATTCCGAATGAAATGAAATTACCGGGCCTTTCATGTCCTCTCTTGTACGAAAAGCTATCTTTCCTGTAGGTGGTCTTGGCACACGATTTTTACCGGCAACGAAGGCGATGCCAAAAGAGATGTTGCCAGTGGTCGACAAACCGCTCATCCAGTATGCGGTTGAAGAAGCCGCTGCGGCCGGGATCGAAGAATTCATATTTGTCACGGGCCGCGGTAAGGCTGCTATAGAGGATCATTTCGATGTCTCCTATGAATTAGAGAAGACCCTCGGAGAGCGCGGGCGTGATGATATTCTTGAAACAATAAGGGCTATTGGACTAGAACCGGGCCAAATTTCCTATATCCGCCAAATGGAACCCGTGGGATTGGGGCACGCTGTATGGTGCGCCCGCAGACACATTGGCAACGAGCCGGTGGCAATTCTCTTGGCAGATGATCTTGTGATGTCGAAGACACCATGTTTAAGGCAACTCATTGATGTTCATAACGAGACACGCGGAAATGTGGTTGCCGTCGAGGAGGTGCCAGCGGAGCATACAGATCGATATGGTGTCCTGGATATTGAAAGTGATGATGGCACGATTGCAACTGTTTGTGGTTTAGTTGAGAAACCGGAACCATCTGACGCACCATCTCAACTTGCTATTATTGGTCGCTACGTTCTGATGCCCGAGGTTTTCGAGCATCTCTCAAAGTTTGAAATAGGTGCTGGTGGCGAAATTCAATTAACGGACGCCATGGCCAAGATGATAGGACAAATCCCTTTCCACGGGCTACGATTTGAAGGTCGCCGTTTCGATTGTGGTGATAAAATTGGATACTTTGAAGCTAATATTGCTTTTGCTCTTGGGCGAGATGAGTTGCGCTATGATATTGCGGATGTATTGAAACGATATGTTGATTGATAAAGGAAAGGACGGCGAATCCCAATGCAGATAGCGATGATCGGCGCTGGATACGTGGGGTTGGTGTCTGGCGCTTGCTTTTCCGAATTTGGTATCGACGTCGTTTGTGTCGACATGGACGCTGTGAAAATCGCACGCCTTAATCAAGGAATAATGCCTATTTATGAGCCTGGCCTGGATGTGCTTGTCGCTAATAATGTGAGTGCTGGGCGGTTGTCCTTTACGACAGAACTCGCCATAGCTGTTGCGAAATCAGATGCGGTTTTTATCGCGGTTGGAACTCCTAGTCGAAGGGGGGACGGCCACGCGGACTTGAGCTATGTGCACGCAGCCAGTGCGCAAATCGCTGAGGCACTAGATGGTTATACGGTCGTCATAACCAAATCAACTGTGCCGGTGGGAACGGGTTGCGAGGTGGAACGCATTATTCGGAATGCCCGGCCTGATGCAAAATTCGATGTTGTTTCGAACCCTGAATTTTTGCGCGAAGGCTCTGCCATTGAAGATTTCATGCGCCCGGACCGAGTTGTGATTGGCACGGATAGTGATGAGGCTAAAAATATCATGCATTCGCTTTATCGGCCGTTGTCACTGACTGAAACGCCGATCTTGTTTACAAACCGCGAGACGGCAGAACTTATCAAATATGCAACGAATGCATTCCTCGCTACAAAAATTAGCTTTATCAATGAGTTATCAAACCTATGCGAAAAGGTTGGGGCAGATGTTCGGGATGTATCAAAAGGGATGGGATTGGATGGACGAATAGGTAGCAAGTTCTTGCACCCCGGACCCGGCTATGGAGGCTCTTGTTTTCCTAAGGATACGCTCGCACTTGTTCGAACGGCTAAGGAGGCCGACGCACGTATTCGGATTGTCGAGGCAGTCTTGGATGTCAATTCTGATCGTAAAAAGGAAATGGCGGGCCGGGTCATTGATGCGTGTGGCGGGAGTGTATCGGGTAAAACAGTTGCCATACTTGGCCTAACTTTTAAGCCCAATACTGACGACATGCGCGAAAGCCCAAGCTTGGATATCGTCCCAGCTCTTCAAGGTGCGGGAGCCAGTGTTAGAGCTTTCGACCCTGAGGGAATGGAAGAGGCCAAGAAGCTGTTGGAAGATGTGTTTTGGTGCGAAGACACTTACGAGGCAGTTGTTGGTAGTGACGTAGTGGTAATCGTTACCGAATGGAACGAATTTCGCAATTTGGATTTTGCGCGAATGAAGAAAATAATGAAAACCCCCATTTTAGTCGATTTGCGTAATATTTATGAGCCTGAACAAGTCGCAGCGACTGGGTTTTCATATCGTTGCGTTGGGCGTCCCATCTCGAAAATTGCGATTTAGGGGCGCGCTCCCATATGGTCGGTCATACCTTTAATCCAACCCTTTTGCGCAAGTACGACATTCGGGGTGTTGTTGGTGATTCGCTGACTGCTGAAGATGCTGTCGCGCTCGGTCAAACATATGGCAGCATTATCATTGAAAATGGTGGTAAGTTTGTTTGTCTCGGCCGTGACGGCCGACTGAGTTCACCTGAAATAATGATGTCGCTTGCAAGCGGTTTAATGTCTACTGGTGTCAACGTCGTGGATATCGGCCTCTCGGCAACCCCGATGCTTTATTATGCATCTAGAATGCTAGATGCACCGGGGGCAATCATGATAACTGGCTCGCACAATCCTCCTAACTATAACGGCTTTAAATTGGTATTAGCGAACAAACCGTTTTGGGCGGACCAAATACAACAACTTGGCAAGCGGAGTACATCGGGCGATTGGGTTGAGGGGCACGGCGAAAAGATTGAGCTAAATATTCTCAATGCCTATGTGTCACGCCTTTGCCGCGACTTTCACTCCGATCGGGAATTGAAAGTTGTTTGGGACGCCGGCAATTCTTCGGTTGGCCCTGCCGTGGCTGAGATGGCGCGCCGGTTACCCGGCCAGCATGTGGTGCTAAACGAAACCGTTGATGGTTCATTTCCAGCGCATCACCCAGATCCCACGGTGCCAGAAAACCTGACGGATCTAATCAACTCCGTAACCGGTATGGGGTATGATTTGGGCATCGCTTTTGATGGTGATGGCGATCGCATAGGCGCAGTTGATGGCAACGGGCGGATCGCTTGGGGTGATCAGCTCCTTGCGATCTTTGCAAAGGAACTTCTCTCGCGCCGACCGGGTTCGGAAGTAATCGCGGATGTGAAGGCAAGCCAGGTCTTGTTCGACGAGATAGAGAAGTTGGGTGGTGTTCCAGTCATGTGCGCACCAGGTCACTCAGTTATTAAGTCTTTGATGGCAGAGAGTGGTGCTCCGTTGGCCGGCGAGATGAGTGGGCACATTTTTTTCGAAGATGGTTATTACGGTTACGATGATGCGCTCTACGCTGCAATTCGATTAATAGACATAATTGCTGCTTCAGAATTTAGCCTTTCTGATATGCTCTCTGATCTGCCGCAGATGTTAAATACTCCCGAAGTAAGGATTGAGGTCTCTGAAGAAAGAAAATTTGCTATTGTTGAAGAAGTTTTGGCGGATGCGAAGGCGGATAATCTGTCAATTAATGAAGTGGATGGTCTGCGGGTCAATAATAATGACGGCTGGTGGCTGTTACGGGCATCTAATACAGAAGCGGCGTTGGTCGTCCGGTGTGAGGCGGGAGACGAAAATGGGTTGGACAGATTGATAAAGACAGTGAGCAAATATCTATCACGTGCGGGCGTGGTGTATAAAACTTCCTGACGGCCCTCTATTGCATTATTGGTGGAATGGCAACGCAGGCTTGTTGTTGTGACCGCAGGTAAGTGCACGACTTCATAGCATCCCGTTGAGACATTCCTACAATTTGGGCACGGTATAGTCGATTTCGAGCTTGCTTATGCATAACGATGGCGACACGTCCATGCTCTGCAACGCCTCTACCCTGGAGACGGCCGGCTGCTCCGTAGGCGGCAAGACGTGCCGAGGACGATTGGGAAAAGGCACCGACTTGTATGGCCCAACGCCGGATACGGTTTTGGTTTGATCTAAAGTTTTGAGGATAGGCGGCTGTTACTATTTCAAATTTTGGTTTAGCCGTTTTTTTAGGTTTTTTTGCTGTATTTGATGCGTAGCGTTTTTTCGTTTTTGGGACAAGAGCGTAAGCACGTTCGAAGAGTTTCCGCATGTGACGGTCTCGGCTTTTAGCTGACTTGCCGCCGAAGACGACGCCAATTAGCCGCCTATCATATCGCTTTGTAGATGCGACGAGATTAAAACCTGATGCTCGGATATAGCCAGTTTTAATGCCATCGACACCGGGATAAGCGCGCAACAGTTTATTGTGATTCCGGTAGGTCCGCCGCTTGTAGTTGAAACGCTGTGTATTAAAAAGATGGTAAAAATGAGGGAAATCCGTAATGAGTTTTCGCGCTAGTATCGCCATGTCTCGAGCAGTAGAAACCTGTCGGCGATTTGGCAGGCCGGAGGCATTTCTAAAACGGGTCTTGCGCATTCCAAGAGCGCTGGCTTTTCGCGTCATCATTTTAGCAAAGTTGATCTCAGTCTTCCCGAGCGATTCAGCGACAACAACCGCAACATCATTCGCGGATTTAGTGATAAGTGCCAGGATGGCGTCTTTCACGGTAATTGATTGGCCCCGTTTAAGGCCCAGTTTCGATGGAGCCATTCCTTGAGCTCGGCGTGACACTTTCAACCGCTGGTTTAGTTTTATCTTGCCACGATCAAGCGCGTCGAAAACCATGTAAAGCGTCATCATTTTCGTCAGCGACGCTGGATAACGTTGACGATCCGGATTCGAAGCATGTAGGACCTTACCAGTTTGTTCATCCACTACAATTGAAGCGTAGCGAGCAATAGCTGGAGAATGGAAAAATGCGACACAAATAAGTAAAAATGAAATAAAAAATAAAGAGTATTTTGTATTGAACCGGTTCATTTTTTAATTTTTACTAATACTATAAGCCGTTTCACTTAAAGTATTTTCATTCACTGTTATTGAATTTTTAATTTATACTATTTCCTCCGATTCATGTCTACTGTTAATTAAGAAATTTCTGTGGAATCTCAGTGGTTTATATGTAGTCGTGATTTTTAATACCTTATCAATGAAATGAGTTGTAAATGCGGGCGGGCAAAACCTTTGGGGAGAAGTAGCGAAATTTAGAGATAAATGCTGTGATATTTCAATCTTTGAGGCGATAAATAGCAAATTAAAACAATGCGCTATAAGATTTTAAAGGCGGATTGCAGGGTCGTCTAATCATTAAACTAATTTTGTGCTCGAGGGCGAAAATTTTGACGCGCTGCAGTTATTGGCAAAATGATGTAACTCAGTGATGGGTTTATTCGGGTGAACCGGTGATCCTGTATATCTCTTCAGCGCGAGTTAATTTTTTGAGATTAATTAATCACAGTTAACTTCGTTGAAGCTTGCAGTCATAGAGAACTGTTTTATTAATGCGGTTCATACGCCGCATATGCTCCGTGAGTTGGGTGCTATGCGCTTGCAGAACAAACATACCGACGCTGCTAATGCGGTCTGCGTAGTCCCAGCCACAAATACGAACATGATATGGGTGACCGAATGCTTGGTGGCGCTGCGATGGCGATGTAATGTTGTGATCTTCGTAGGTTGATTGTCGATTTCGGTCTATCGGAACCATTATTAATGCATGTCCGCTTGGATGCAAAACCCGCGCGATCTCGGCAATCGCCTTTCGATCATCTGGAATATGTTCCAGTACGTGATTGCAGATCACTAGGTCGAAGGCATTTTTTGGATATGGGAGATCTGTAAGATCTTGTTGTTCAGCATTGGCGTCATCATCGTATCGATCAATTCCAAGATACTTAACATGATGTCTGGTTTGGAGCCGCTGTTGGATACAAGCCTCTGGCGCGACGTGAAGTATTCGACAACCAGGGCGAAGTAATCTTTGTCTCCCAGTCATATAAAGCCAAAGGAAACGGTGTCGTTCAAGGGAACCGCAGCCTGGGCAACGAGCATTTGGCCTTCCTCTTAGGCCAAATGGAGCGAATCGACTATACCAACGGTTACAAATGGGGCAATAATAACGCGCAGCTGATAGTGCGTTACTGACCCTACCCCTGATTCGTGTGGAGAGACCATAGGCTTGTTCAACCGGCATTTCGGCACTCTCTATCGTGTGCAGCCTTTGCTTTAGATCAGTTAACATTTGCTTGTGCTCCTAGCGCATAACACTCGGCAATACTCGACAGTTGTCAAAAAGGCGAATGTCAACTCTTTATCGTCACCATGTAAGCCCAATATGATAAGTATCATGAAGAATAGTTTTGAAATAGGGATGACTGATCAAAACAGAGATGATGAGCGTAACAATGATGGTGGCGGTGACACTGGTGTAATCGTTGAAACGCGTCCAAAGACCAAAAAGCCGTCGATGTATAAGGTGCTTATGCTGAATGATGACTATACACCGATGGAGTTTGTCGTGCATGTCTTAGAGCGCTTCTTCGGCATGAACGCCGAACAAGCGACGGAAGTCATGTTGCATGTGCATCAGCGTGGGGTTGGAATCTGCGGAGTATTTCCATACGAAGTTGCGGAGACGAAGGTGACGCAGGTTATGGATTTTGCGCGCCAACATCAACATCCGTTACAATGCACGTTGGAGAAAGATTAATATGTCGATGTTGTCGCGTGCTTTAGAGAAGAGTTTGCATCGTGCGTTGTCATTTGCCACTGAACGGGGACACGAGTACGCAACTTTGGAACATCTGGTGCTTGCACTGACGGACGATCAGGATGCTGTGGCTGTGTTGCGGGCATGCGGTATTGATATGGAAAAGTTGCAGGGAGATCTCATCGAATACCTCGATAATGAGCTCGATATGCTCGTGACTGATTCCCCGGAGGATCCGAAACCAACAGCTGGTTTCCAGCGTGTGCTGCAGCGGGCGGCAATTCATGTTCAATCATCTGGACGAGAAGAGGTAACAGGTGCAAACGTTATAGTGGCTATGTTCTCCGAGCGTGAGAGCCATGCGGTCTATTTCCTGCAAGAACAAGATATGACCCGGTTCGACGCGGTTAATTATATTAGCCATGGTATCGCAAAAGTGCCCGGCTTTGGTGAAAGCCGGACGGTTGAAGGAGCGGACGAAGAGCTTGATGATGAAAAGGTCAATAAGAAGGGAACTGAGGCGCTCGACGCTTATTGCGTAAACCTTAATATTAAGGCCAAAGAGGGGAAAATAGATCCGTTAATTGGACGGTCCGCTGAGGTTGATCGAACAATACAAATTCTTTGTCGTCGCACGAAGAATAACCCGCTATACGTGGGCGATCCCGGCGTCGGTAAAACGGCGATCGCGGAAGGTTTAGCCCGGCGTATTGTAAACACAGATGTGCCGGAAGTTCTGCAAAACGTCATCATTTACTCATTAGATATGGGGGCGTTACTAGCCGGGACACGTTATCGCGGGGATTTTGAAGAACGTCTTAAGGCGGTTATTACAGAGATAGAAAATCTCGACGGCGCCGTTATGTTTATCGATGAGATTCATACCGTTATTGGTGCAGGTGCGACTTCTGGGGGTGCAATGGATGCCTCAAACCTTCTGAAGCCTGCATTGCAAACCGGATCACTTAGATGCATTGGGTCTACGACATATAAAGAGTACCGCAACCATTTTGAAAAAGATCGAGCTCTGGTGCGCCGGTTCCAAAAAATCGATGTTAATGAGCCATCGGTTGAAGACGCCGTCAAAATTTTGCGGGGTCTTAAGCCCTATTACGAGGAGCATCATCAGGTCCGTTACACTGCGGAAGCCCTCCGCGCTGCTGTTGAATTGTCAAATCGCTATATCGGTGATCGTAAGCTGCCAGATAAGGCAATCGACGTGATCGATGAGGTCGGTGCCTCGCAAATGCTTGTATCGCCCTCAAAACGAAAGAAAACACTTGGTGTTCGAGATGTTGAGAACGTCATCGCTACGATGGCACGGATACCGCCAAAGCAAGTTTCCAAAGATGATAAACTAGCTCTTTCAACCTTGGAAAGAGATCTAAAAATGGTTGTCTTTGGTCAAGACAAGGCAATCGATTCTTTGGCAAGTGCCATTAAATTAGCACGAGCGGGCTTGCGTGAAGCAGAAAAACCGATTGGCAGTTATCTCTTCTCCGGGCCAACCGGTGTCGGAAAGACTGAAGTCGCGCGACAGTTGGCTAATACACTTGGGATAGAGTTGGTGCGGTTTGATATGTCGGAATACATGGAGCGTCACAGCGTATCTCGTCTGATAGGTGCACCGCCAGGATATGTTGGCTTCGATCAAGGTGGTATGTTGACCGATGCTGTTGATCAAAACCCACACGCTGTTCTCCTATTGGATGAAATCGAAAAAGCACACCCTGACGTATTCAATGTTCTCTTGCAGATTATGGACTATGGCAAGCTCACCGATCATAACAGCAAGACGGTAGATTTTAGAAATGTCATTTTGATTATGACGACAAACGCTGGGGCAGCCGATCTAGCTAAGCCCGCAATTGGGTTTGCGAGAAACGAGCGTAATGGGGAGGATGAAGAGGCAATAAATCGGTTGTTTACTCCAGAGTTCCGGAATCGGCTTGATTCGATTATTGCGTTTTCTAACCTATCCTCCCAGGTAGTGAGCAAGGTGGTTGAAAAGTTCATTATGCAGCTTGAAGAGCAATTGGCCGATCGCCGGGTCACAATTTCCCTCTCAAAATCCGCGCATAATTGGCTTGCTAAGAATGGTTACGACCATAACTTCGGGGCACGCCCCCTCGGACGCCTTATCCAAGAGAAGATTAAGCAGCCGCTTTCGGAAGAACTACTATTCGGCAAACTATCGAAGGGTGGTAGTGTTACGATAGATGAGAAAGACGGCGAGTTGACATTCCTTTTTGAGTCGGCACCTCAAAAAGGCAAACCAGGTGGCTCAGACAAGAAGGGCAAAAATAAAACTTCAGAGTTTGCTGACTGATTAGTCCCAAGTTGCTAGACCCCTCACAACGTGAGGGCTGTTCATTATGACTCCGTTGCAGCCCCTTATTTTGGCCGCGTTTATGCTGTGTAACGAAAACCGAAGCCGCAGCCCTTCACTGAAAAGATTATTGGTTGGGCGTATTCGCTGATATCGAAAATATGGAATACTCCTATAATTGATGATGTCTCAATACCGTCAGTTAAGAGATGAAGTCGAAACAACAATTGCGCTGTCTTAATTCGGCTTGTGCAGTTGGCAATTGCGCTTGTGCCATCGCATTTTTCGAGCGAATAACCAAAGGGAAAAACTTGTCGTTAATGAGGAGGTAGCTGCCATTAATCATACTATAAATCTAAATGTGGCATCGCCTTCGCCCCCAAAATGAATAGGACCCGGCTGTCGAACCAAATATTTGGAACTCAGCAAATTTCAGTTTAAGAATTTCCCATATCTTGTCGGTATGGCGTTTCATTTTCTAAATAGAGCATTTCTCGAGATTCTTCGGCACGTTCTTGCTCCAAGAATTGGGCGACCGCTTGGCGGAAGGAGCGGTTCGGTATCCAATGAGCGCTTCTTGTTTGAACCGGTTCATAACCACGTTGCAATTTATGAGGTCCTTGTGTGCCAGCTTCAACGCGAGCCAACCCATGATTGATGGCATATTCGATTGCGCTGTAATAGCACGTCTCGAAATGCAGAAATTTATAATCTGCAACGCATCCCCAGTTTCGTCCAAAAAGAGAATTTCCACCTTTTAAATTTAGTGCTCCGGCGATTGGGATGCCCTCGGTATATGCCATAATGAGCACAATCTGTTCCGGCATAGAATGCGACACAATTTCAAAAAACTCGCGTGTGAGATAGGGATATCCCCATTTCCGGTCATAAGTATCGGTATAAAACTGGTAGAAGGCGTCCCATGCAGTCGACGTAAGGTTATCGCCAGAAAGACATTGAATTTTGATATTAGCTTCGGTGACTTTACGGCGCTCTTTACGTATCATCTTTCGCTTACGACTGTTGAGGGAGTCGAGAAAGTCGTCGAAGTTTTTGTAGCTACGGTTATGCCAATGATATTGATGTGCATGACGAATCATAAAATCCGCTTCTTCAAGATAGTCACTGTCGGCTTTAGACGGGAATGTGACATGTAGCGAGGATAGATCGTTACGAGTTGTCCATTCGATCATGGCAGCAACAAGAGTAGCTTTCGTCGTATGCGATCCATTACCTGGAGGGACGAGCAGTCTGGGGCCCGTTACTGGTGTGAAGGGGATTGAGGCTTGTAGCTTTGGATAATATTGACCTCCCGCGCGCTCATAAGCATTAGCCCAACCATAATCGAAGACATATTCGCCCATCGAATGACTTTTGAGATACATAGGAACCGCGCCTATGAGTTTGCCGCTTGCATTTTCGACAACGAGGTGCTGGGGTTGCCAGCCTGTTTCAGCCCTTACGGATTGGCTTTCTTCCAAAGCGTGGAGAAAGGCGTAACAGATGGAGGGATTACCGTCTGGCAAATTGGAACCAGCGCATTCGTCCCATTCAGCAGGATTGAGTTTAGAAATTTTTGATACCACTTTGACACTTACTGCATCGCTACCATCCGGCATATTCGGTTTTAACCTCGAAGATTAAGTTAGATTTTAGATTGGGGTTGTATGGGGTTCATATCAAGAAAAACCTCTAGTATGAATCTCCTGCTTGCTAGTCCGGCATTAATGTCATAACCACCGCGAATGACCGAATGTCCAATTTGTTCATCTCAAAAAACGCGACACTTTCAGATAGTGTCAGAATACACCTTTCATCAGTGTGATGACTGCGCATTCGTATTTCTTGATCCGATGCCGACAGAGACTGTTTTGGAGAGTGTTTACAACAATGACGGGGTAATCACACCAGAGTTCTATCCGAAAGCACGTTCAAGGTTCAGACGAGCGCTGGGTACGGCCTTCCGTCTTTATTGGTACGCCCGTGGCGGTAATTTACTTGATGTCGGCTGTGGAGGTGGTTTCCAGGTAGCAGCATTTCAATTATTCGGTATCAATGCGGATGGATTGGATATCGGTGCCGATTCAATCGCGTATGCAAGTCGAAACAATAAAAAAGGTGAATTTTACTGTGAAGGACTTGATGAATTTTTAAATAAAAATAAAAAATATAGATTTATATTTTCATCAGAGGTAATAGAACACGTCGTAGACATAAATAAATACATGATATTTTTAAATACATGTTTAGAAAATCGTGGTTACGCTTTTATAACGACGCCAGATATCGCAAGCCAGCGAGTTCCCAAGAATATTATAGAATGGGATGTCTTCAGCCCACCACGTCATGTCCAATTTTTCTGTCAAGATAACATCGTAAAGTTGTTTGAGCGGTATGGTTTTACATTCGTAAAAAGGTTTAGTGATCGAAAAGCAGGGCTTCGCGTCCTTTTTCGTAAGACTTAGGTGAATTCTCTCTGGCCTTGACCATTTCAAAAGCCCACAAAGATTAGTCTTATTGGGGGGAGAAAAAATTATGGAATACAAATGCATATCAGCTGATTGTCACATAGACCTGATCTGGCTCCCGCCGGAGTTGTTTACGGCAAATGCGTCTGGACAGATGAAAAATCGGATGCCTTATGTAGATGAGAGTGCTGAGGGTGGACCGCGTTGGATCAGTCGCGGTGGGGCGGATTTTGGTCTTGTTAATGGTATGGGATCGGCTGGTCGCAAGTATGAGCCCGGCGCCATTCATCGTTCAGATATAATGGCCGCTGAGGGTCTTTATGAAGATGGGGCAAAGGGAATACGTCGTTTGACGGAACCCGAACTCCGCGTGAAGGATCAAGACCGGGACGGCGTTCAAGCGGAGGTCCTATATGGTATCCTCGGGGCTGCACAACGTTTACAAGATCCGGAAGCCGAAATCGAAATGATGCGCATCTATAACGAATGGCTTGCCGAATTTTGTGCAAGCCAACCGGAGCGATTTGCGGGATTAGCGGCTATTCCAAGCCACAGTATCGAGGCCGCTGTTGACGAAATCAAACGGGTTGCTGCAAGAGGTGCTGTACGCGGTGTGGAGATCGCAAATACGCACGATTTAAAGCCATTGTTTCATCCAGATTGGTATCCAGTCTGGGAAGCAGCAAATGATGCAAAGCTACCGGTGCATTTCCATACGATTGGCACACCAAAAACAGATGTTGAAGGTTTTGCTCCGCTTCAGCAGCGTCAAGCCTTCGCAGTAAGCCTTACCGGCTTCCAGATGGCAATGTCCCGCATCCTTATGGAAGTCATTTATGGTGGCGTTTTGGAGGCCTATCCAGATATTAAGATCGTAATTGGTGAGTCGGGTATCGGCTGGATACCATATATATTGGATCATATGGACCTTGAATGGGAAGAACAATTTAAGGACTTAACGCTTAAGATGAAGCCATCCGATTACTGGCACCGTCAATGTTTTGCAACTTACCAGTCGGATCGTGTTGGCACGCGGCTTCTCGATTTTCTTGGCGAAGATAATATTATGTGGGGATCAGATTTCCCTCATCCAGACGGTGTTTGGCCTGATTCGCAGAGCTTTATCGATGACGAATTAGGTCATCTCCCGCAAGAAATTCGCCATAAAGTGGTCTGCGATAACGCCGTTAAACTATACGGTTTTGCCAGTGTTGCTTAGTAAGGCCCAGCTCGTTCTTTTACTGAGTGTACTCTTGAAAAGGGTGCCCGCGTCACATGGGTTGTAAGGGTTGAGGTACCCACTTTAATGCGTTGTAGTTATTACCACTGTTTGGGAATGATAGCGAATTATAGTCGCTAACTTGCCAATTAACTTGGCCCATTTAGCATGTATTGGTAATTACGCCTAAGTGAATTTAGGAACTGTCCGAGACGATAATTTGGTAAGTGAAAGTTAAGTTAGAATATGTATCAACCCGTTCGAAACTCGCCTTAATTGTTATAAAAAGGTGTAGGAATTTTTTGAAAAGTTTTCAGAAGTCAATCGACGAAGAAGACGGGTCTTGCCAGTTAGGTCCTGTAAAACGAGCAGCAACGCTTAGGTAAGCCGCTATATACCTTAATTATTTTATCGAGTTTGCATTGGATAAATCGCTCAGTCGATAACGATAACGGCGTCAACTTCGACAGCAACGCCCATCGGTAAGGATGCAGCACCAACAGCAAAGCGCGCATGCCGTCCTGCGTCACCAAAAACCTCTACAAATAGGTCAGAAGCACCATTAATCACAGCTGGGTGATGGCGGAAATCATTAGTACAATTTACGAATCCTCCAACCTTGACGATGCGGCGCACACGATCAAGATCGCCTCTTAGCGCAGCTTTTGCTTGCGCGATAATATTCAATCCGCAAACACGCGCTGCTTGTTGAGCATCTTCAATGGAGTAATTGTCTCCAACCTTACCGATGTGAAGCAACTCGCCGTTCCAAAAAGGTACTTGGCCCGCGATATAAAGCGTGCTCCCTTCGAGGGCAAAAGGTACATAATTTGCTGCGGGGGCGGCCGCTTCGGGCAAATCGATATTGAGTTTGGCTAAGTGTGCGTCAATCCTTCCAGTCATTAGCATACTGTTCCTTAAATTGTTCTATCCTAGCTAGAGACCGAGAAATTTTAAGCGAAGCCAGGACTTATCTTGTCTTTTTAACAACCTTAATTCTCGATCTCATGAAAAAAAGGGGCGGGTGAAATACCCGCCCCGAGTCACAGGGAGCATTATGCCAAGGTAGGGCCTAAGTCACGAACACCCGCTGGTTGCACCACAAGTGACGCATTTCATGCAGGTACCGTTACGTACGAGTGTGAAGTTACCGCATTCGCCGCACGCATCACCTTCGTACCCTTTGGCTTTGGCTTCACGAATTTGATCGAAACGAGTGTCGACCTCTTCGAAAGCCGCGGCCTGGACCGCCGCAGCTGAAACTGCCGCGGTTCCATCGGCAGCCACCTGGCCCTGAGAATCGATGGCTGCTGATTTCGCTATAATTTTAGTGTCTTTTTGATCTGCGCCTCCCGAGAAAACGAGCAGTTTGGAAGATCGCATGAAGCCTGTGCTTGCGACCCTTTGGATTGCGGCAATTGCATCCGCTGTGCTTCCATTTTCCCTGTCATCTTTATTTACGCCGTGCCCAAGAGTGTCGGGTAATATATCGTCGGGTTCCGCATGTGCGAGGTCGTCGCGGCCGAGGTAGCTGATTGCGACTTCGCGGAAGATGTAGTCCAGAACGGATGTCGCCATCTTGATCGTATCGTTGCCTTCCACGATGCCTGACGGTTCAAATCGCGTGAAGGTGAAGGCTTCAACGAACTCTTCCAGAGGGACGCCGTATTGTAGGCCGATTGAAATTGCAATGGCGAAGTTGTTCATCAAGCTGCGGAAGGCCGCACCTTCCTTGTGCATATCGATAAATATTTCGCCGATTCTCCCATCTTCGTATTCGCCGGTTCGTAGATAGACCTTATGGCCCCCGACGATTGCTTTTTGGGTGTAGCCCTTACGGCGGTTCGGGAGGCGTTGACGTTCTGCAACTTTCTCGATGACGCGTTCGACGATCTTCTCCGCTATTATTGGTGCAGCTGCAGCACGCGGAGCATCGACGATGTCATCCATCATGTCGTCATCACTAAGCAAGGCCGATTGAAGTGGTTGACTGAGTTTGGAGCCGTCACGATAAAGAGCGTTTGCCTTAAGACCTAGCCGCCAAGATAAGAGGTAGGAGTCCTTGCAATCCTCGACCGTGGCGTTATTCGGCATATTGATTGTTTTGGAAATTGCACCCGTGATGAACGGCTGGGCCGCTGCCATCATATAAATATGGCTCTTTGCGGAAAGGAACCGTTTGCCAATTCGGCCGCATGGATTGGCGCAGTCAAAGACTGAAAGATGTTCGTCTTTTAAGTGAGGAGCACCTTCGAGCGTCATGGCGCCGCAGCAGTAAGTATTGGCTTCTTCGATATTGGATTTAGAGAAACCCAAATGCGCCAGCATATCAAAGCTGAGATCATCGAGTTGTGCGCTGGATAGACCCAGGGTGTCAATGCAGAAGTCTTCTCCCAGCGTCCACTTATTAAAAGCAAATTTGATATCGATACTACTAGCGAGTGCTCCTTCTAAGGCCTCGATAGCGTCAGCTGTGAAACCTTTATCTTGAAGGGCACTGTGATTAATACCGGGCGCATCTTTTAGGGTACCGTGCCCGACCGCGTAGCTTACAATTTCCTCAACCTGGTTTCCGTCATACCCCAGGCCGCGCAATGCCAGAGGAACTGTTCGGTTGATAATCTTAAAATATCCACCACCAGCCAGTTTCTTAAATTTAACGAGCGCAAAATCAGGCTCAATTCCGGTTGTGTCACAATCGATGATAAGGCCGATGGTACCGGTCGGTGCGATAACACTGGTCTGTGCATTGCGGAAACCATGCTTTTGGCCCAGGTCATAAGCCGTATCCCATGCCTTGATAGCTGCTTCCGCAAGATCGTTCTGAGGGCAATTCGCGTGGTCTAACGGAACCGGTAAAATAGAAAGGCCTTGGTAGCCGTTTTTTTTGCCTTGTGCAGCCAGACGGTGATTACCGATGACGCGCAACATCTCTTCTTTGTTTTCGCTGTAGCGCGGAAACGCGCCGAGCTCTTCCGCCATTTCCGCTGAAGTCGCGTAGGCGACACCAGTCATTATGGCTGTAATTGCGCCGCAGATAGCCCTGCCTTCGTCACTGTCGTAGGAAAGACCAGACGCCATTAGCAATCCGCCAATATTTGCAAAACCGAGACCTAGAGTCCTAAATTCGTATGATAGCTGAGCTATTTCTTTCGAAGGGAATTGCGCCATAAGCACGGAAATCTCTAGTACGACCGTCCAAAGGCGCACAGCGTGCTCGAAGGAATTGACGTCAACGCTCCCGTCTGCGTTTTGAAACGCCATCAAATTCAAAGACGCGAGGTTACAGGCAGTATCATCAAGAAACATATATTCAGAGCACGGGTTGGATGCATTGATCCGTCCGGTGACGCCGCAGGTGTGCCATTCATTTATAGTCGTATCGAACTGAAGGCCGGGGTCGGCACACGCCCATGCGGCGTAACCTATTTTGTCCCAAAGCTCTCGCGCTGATGTTTCGTGAGCTACGGAGCCGTTGGTTCGCATTGTCAGCGCCCAGGGACTATCTGCTTCAACGGCTTTCACAAATTCATTCGTAATTCGTACCGAGTTGTTCGAATTCTGTCCAGAAACCGTAAGATAGGCTTCAGAGTCCCAATCCGTGTCGTAGGTATCAAATTTAATTTCGGTGTGCCCCTGTCGGGCGAATTCGATGACGCGTTGAATATAGTTTTCTGGCACGGCAGCCTCGCGGGCTGCGATAATTGCTTCGCGGAGTTCTGGGTTTTTTTTAGGAATGAAACGGTCGTTACTGTCACCCGTGCAGCAAATGGCCATGATCAGATTGAGATGTTTTTCACACATCTTAGAGCCAGAAACGAGTGCAGCGACTTTCTGCTCTTCCATGACCTTCCAGTCGATGAACTTTTCTACATCCGGGTGATCGATATCAACTACCACCATCTTTGCGGCGCGGCGTG
>PBOZ01000011.1 GCA_002724555.1 Rickettsiales bacterium | reverse complement strand
GCCTGTTTAGGCCCAATCGGATAGAGCGACCGTCTCCCGACCCGCGATCCGTCCGAAGGCGAGACATTCGCCGATATTACCCGTTCCTTGATAGAGGTAACTATAGATAGACCCAAGTTCGCCCGCACTGTAAAGGCGCGGAATCGGCGTGCCGTCCGGTTTGACGATTTGGGCTTTTTCATTTCGCCGAGGACCGCCTTGCGTATTCAGCATCGATGGCGAGAGTTCGACCGCGTAGTAGGGACCCTCACTTAATGGTGAGAGCATCAGCGTTCGGCCAAACTCAGTGTCTTCACCAGAACCCGCATCCTTATTCCAATGATCGACCGTTGCTTCCAAGGTTTTAGGGTCGAGTCCGATATTGCTTGCTAGTTCAGCAACCGTCCCGCCTCTTTTAATCCAGCCTTTTTCTAGTTCGACGCTATTGTCGCCACTCCAATTGTATTGGACGACAATCTGCGTCCAGCCATGGCTTGGATGACTGTCATATATCGGGCCAGCAGACATATGCGCGTGGTCAAAGATTAGAAACATCGGGCATGGTGTTGTAAGAGCTTTCCAGGTGCCATTTGCCGGGACTTTTCCATGCCGAGTTTTATATTTCTCATCACAGAAACGTTTGGCATCTGGGCCGACGACAATTGCACCACCGGCTATCTCCTTGCTGTAGTGAAGTGCCTGTAAGGAGAAGGTTGTCGGATACTCCGGTACCTTTAATGCCATTGAAGGGCCAGCATAGTTGTTCATATGCCAGAGATCGGCCCCGACCGCGAGCGCCATTGTAATGCCGTCACCTTCGTTATGCGGGCTACCGGAGGTGTAGCAATATGGAACACCTGTTAGGTAGTCGCGGATCATTTCCTGATTATTCTCAAAGCCGCCGCAGGTCAGGACGATGCCCTTGCGCGCCTTTACATTAATGGCCTTTCCTTTCTGATGAGCGGTTATTCCTAAAATTTCACCTGTCATACCATTTTGAATTAGGTTGCGTCCCGGTGTCTCGTAGCAGATTCGAATTGGGCGCTCTTTCACGAGGCTTTGGAATCGTTTCCAGGTAAGTGAGTATCCGTATTTTGGACCGTCATGGAATTTATGAACGCAGTCCGAGCCTGGTAAATCGGGAAATTCAATACCAACAGGCTGATGTTGATGTTCTTGGGGGTCGCCGCCGACGCTCGATAACCAATCGTTATTCAGGCAAACCTCTTCGGACCAAACACGGATCATTTCTTCTGGAACTTTATAAGGGCCGCATAGGGCTGCTAGATAGGTCGCCGCTCTGTCTGGTGATGAAGCATTTAAATATCCCTGACCAGCGACTTTGGTGTTGCCACCTTCCTCACCTTCTGGAGCCTTTTCCAAGAGTATAACTTCCGCACCGAGGTCATGAGCAGTAACTGCAGCCGCGACGCCTGCGCCTCCGAAACCGACGACAACGACATCAGCTTCCAAATCCCAATTTTCCGGAATCAACTTCTTATGCTCCA
Source organism: Rickettsiales bacterium (assembly GCA_002724555.1). Lineage (GTDB taxonomy): Bacteria > Pseudomonadota > Alphaproteobacteria > UBA8366 > UBA8366 > UBA6544. Next base: position 46,848 of record PBOZ01000011.1, on the reverse strand, counting down.
AATCTGTATTTTATTCTTCGAGCTCCGGGATGACCCAGAGCGGGTTTTCTCCGCGTGCGACCCTTTGCACGTTGTCAAACGCGTTCCGAACGCGAGCGATATTGCTCTCGAAAGTGGGGCCGGCCAAGTGTGCTGATAGAATGACATTATCGAGCTTAAAGAGAGGGTTATCAGGCTGTGGCGGCTCCTGGTCAAATACATCTAGGCCAGCGGCAAGAATTTTTCCTTCGACCAAGGCATCGTATAGCGCCGCTTCGTCGATTACAGGTCCGCGGGCGGTATTTACCAGGATCGCAGACTCCTTCATCAGGGAAAGCTCTTCCCGTCCAATTAGATGGTGCGTCGAACTATTGAGGGGCGTATGAAGGGAAATCAAATCAGATTCCCTAAGAAGTTCTTTTAGTAAGCGGAACCTCACACCAATAGCATCTTCTTCGTGCTCGGCCAGGCGGGCGATATCGTAATAAATAACGTTCATACCGAAAGCGCTAGCGAGACGTGCGGTTTTTTTACCGATGGTGCCAAGTCCGACGATCCCAAGTGTTTTATTTCGGAGCTCATGCACGCGCGGTGTCTCGTTACCCCGCCAATTGCCGGCGGCAACAGTAGTGTGTTGGCGCACTAATTGGCGTGAAACAGCAAGCATTAACAATACTGCGTGTTCTGAGACAGCAACAGAATTTGCTCCCCCATTGTTTGCTATTGGTACGCCCGCATTTCGCGCAGCTTCGATATCTGCCCGATCGTAACCAGCGCTTAAGAGTTGAATCAGTTTCAAATTTGGCCCTGTTTTGAATAACTCCTCGTCAACAAGACTATCGACAAATCCGACGAGGAACTCCGAGGTTTTGAGCGCCTCTTCGTACTCTTGGCTTCGTGCGGGGACGACTGCTAAGTCGAATCCAGATGGGGTAATTTCCTTTGCAGCTGTTGCCGCATCAGGAAAGTCGGTTACAAATACGATTGTCGAAGTCATCTCGCCTCCAAAATTCACTTCTATTCAAAGTGGCGCGAAGTTTGAGGATTAAAAGCGGCTGAATTAGTCTCAAGGAATGACTTATTTAACATGTGGTTCGTCGAACAATTGTCAGCGTCGATATTTATAACAGCTGTCGCATAATGGGCGTTAACATCTCACGGATCGAATTTGGACCGCTAACTGAGTAAGTTATATACCACAAAGTTAAATCCCTTTTTGCCGTGGATATGACAATTTGTAGGTCTCCACAACGGTACCGCTTTCCGCTGGCGATCGTTGCAACGAGTGCCGGGCATAACTGTTAACAGTAAAAATTAATTCCTATTCGGATAGTCAGGGAGATCGAATTTGAACATCCGTTTTGCATTCAAACCGAGTATTTTTGCTCGCTGATCATCGTTCATATTTTGCATTGTCCGTTCGATAGCGGCGGCTGAATGAGGCCAAGTACCCTCATGGTGCGGGTAGTCATTGGCCCACATGAAGTTGTCCCAGAGCTGGTATTCTTCCGCGAGAAGGAGTCCGGCTGGGTCTTCTTGGAAACTCGCAGCACCATTTGAGCGGAAATAGTCGCTTGGGAGTCCCTGTAGCTTAGGTCTAACCCAGAAGTGGTGCTTTTTGTAAGCTTCGTCCATAGCATCGAGGACCCAGGGTACCCAACCGATTCCAGCTTCGATAAGCGCAAACTTAATCTTTGGAAAGCGTTCGAGAACGCCTGACGAGCATAGGTTGGCCAATGGTTCGATAGTTGGTGACAGCGAGTGAGTGACGTAATTGATCACTGCGCCCCCGTTTCCTTTGGAAGCCCTGGGGTCACGGCCAGTCGAAACATGAAAAGTGATGGGCAGGCCGGTTTCCTCGATTAACGCCCACATACGATCAAAGACCGGTAAATTATAATTATCGTGGTCGACGTCGTGCGCCCCCCAAATCGGTTTGCAAGGCAGTGTAAGACCACGAAAGCCAAGAGCAGCAACGCGTTCGATTTCACTCATCGAGCCGTCGAGATCACCTGTCGCGATTGCCGCTAACGGCGAAATTGTATCATAATGGCCTCCAAATTCTTCCCATGCCCACTCGTTCCACACCTTGCATTGTGCCATGGCGAAGATGGGGTCTGGTGTTGCCCACATGGCGAGACCTTTATTCGGGAACATTATTTCACCGTCGATGCCATCGTAACGGTTGTCTTCAAGGCGGCCTTCGATAGTGGCACCTGCTTTACCTCGAACTCCGTCTTCACCGAGCATCTTGAAATCAAAAATTTTTGACGGCCTGTATCCTTCGGTAATGCGCCACTTGCCGCCCTTCTCGTCGGTTTCGACGCGTGGAATGCGGTCAAGATACTTCTTATCAATCCGCTTTTCCCAAAGGTCGAATGGCTCGTTGGCGTGCGTGTCCGCTGAGATCATCAAATATTTTTCTGGATCATTACGTTGGGCAGTCCGTTTCCAGCCCTTCGGACCCGGCGTTTTCATGCGCCATTCGTTTTCCAAATTTGTGTCGTATTTAAGTTGTTCCGACATTTTGCAATTCCCTCTCGTCCTTGATAAATCGCAGCTTCTTTAGAGACTTATGCGTCTTGCAATGTAGGCCTAGGGCGTGACTGTTTTTTTGAAAGACTAACGACATATCGAATTCTATTGCAAAATGGGGAAATCGAACATGGCAGTAATAAAGATAGCGGTACTCGACGACTATATGAAGATTGCTGGCGAATTGGCAGATTGGAAATCCTTGCCGGGTCATGTCCACACCCATTTCTTTACAGAAAAACTTTCGGATGGCACTAACAGCCGCGCCGAAGTCCTTGCTGATTTTGATGTATTAGTGGTGACGCGTGAACGCACTCCTTTGCCAAAAGAGCTGCTGGAGCAGTTACCAAAACTAAAATTTATTGCTTCGCCTGAGATGCACAATCGCGTAATTGATTTAGACTACTGTCGCGAACGCAGTATTCCCGTTTGTGGCACACTGCCCCGCCCATCACCGACATTTGAACTGACATGGGCGCTGATTTTAGCTCTCGCGAAGAATGTCACTACTGATGACCGTGCTATGCGAGATGGTCTTTGGCAGACGGTCGTTGGGACGGAAATCCGTGGTAAGACGTTGGGTGTCATTGGATTGGGGCGGATTGGTTCTGAAGTTGCTAAAGTCGGTAATGCCTTTGGTATGGAGGTGATTGCCTGGAGTGAAAATATGACCAAAGAACGGGCTGTCGAATGCGAAGCCACTTTGGTCTCGAAGGATGACCTCTTCCGTCTATCTGACTATGTGGTCGTCATGGTAATACAAAGCGATCGGACGATTGGCCTCGTTGGTGAACATGAGTTTAGCTTAATGAAACCGGATGCCTATCTGATCAATCCGGCGCGCGGACCAATTGTAAATGAGGCGGCATTGATCGATGCGTTGAAGAACAAAAAAATTGCAGGTGCTGGATTAGATGTCTACGACGAGGAGCCTTTGCCGGTTGATCATCCGCTCCGTGGGTTAGCAAATACAGTGCTAATGCCGCACGTCGCCGGCTTCACACGCGAGCATTATGCGCACTGGTATAGTGGCATGTTGGAAGATGTTCGTGCCTGGCTTGAAGGCGATATCATTAATGAAATTCACGGTAGTGGATTTGTCGCAGCACGGGTGTAGTTAATAAAATATGTCTGCATTGAGAAATCTTCTTTAGCTGAAGTCTGCGGTAAATCGGGTTGGTTGGGTTCATCGTGGTAATGTTTGTTTTGCGGGAAAACCGTCTTTTGCCGGAAAATCGATACAGAGGCGTCCTTAAATTTGATGCATTGGAGTATGTTCACCTATAGATCTCAAGGCCGTTATGCGCCATGTTGGTTAATACAGATAATTGGCACTCCAGAAGACTGCGTTGGTGAATGTGGTGGTGCTCGGTATCATGACTGCGTATAAATTTACTGCCTACGGAGCGTTGCTATGCCCGATACGGGACCGAATGTGGGAATTAAAGCTGATAGATATAGACTGCCAGACTCCGATTACGTCGGTGAAGGTTGGACACCGGTTCAACCTGGATCGGATCCCGTACTCTACGGCCATGTAGATTTTGCGCCGAAGGGTAAATTTGAGGTCCGAAGTTATCAGACCTTCACCTTGACCTATACAGTGGGGCGTTTCGGACTCGATGATACGGGAGCTATCCGCGTTGTCTTCCGTGCCATGGGTGATACTGGCACGATGCAGACGACTGATCCAACCGCAGATAACTACGTCTCAGCTAAGTCGAGCAATGGGGCGACGCTTTCGGTCGATTACACACGCCGAGGGCAAAGTGCCCGGCCACGCTGGAAGTCGCTCACTATTAATGTGAACGGCGGCTATATGCGGGAAGGTGATACTATCACCATCACATTTGGTGATACGTCAAAAGGATCAAATGGTCTTAAGATGCAGACCATGGTCGAAACAGATTTCGAATTCAAGGTTCTCGTTGACGTCTGCGCTGTTGGGCATTTTGTTCCAATTCCGAATACTCCGAGTATTGATATTGTCCCGGGACACCCGGTCGTCTGGCGCGCTGTTCTCTCTAGTTTACGCCGCCCCGGTGAGCGGTTCCAATTTGGACTGAAGGCGGAAGATAATTGGGGTAATCCGACAGAACATGCAGAGGGTAAGTTCTGCTTTGAAACAACGCTTCCGGTAAATAATTTGCCGGAGGTTTATGACTATTTGCTCGGTGAACGAGCTATAACCTTTGAAGATTTAAGCTGCGACAAAGCGGGCGAGTTGCGAATTACCGTAAAGGATTTGGACAGTGGTGAAGTTGTGGCTGAATCGCACCCCATGCAAATCCGTGATGGGGATTATGGTGGCTATTGGGGTGACCTGCACGGCCAGAGCGGCGAGTCGATTGGTATCGGCACATCGCACAGCTATTTCGAATTTGCTCGCAACAAGGCGTTTCTTGACCTTACCAGTCATCAGGCGAACGATTTTCAGGTAAATAATAAGTTTTGGTCCTATTTGAACGAGTTGACGGCCGAATTTTTGGAAGATGGGCGGTTTGTTACTTTTCCGGGTTATGAGTGGTCTGGCAACACGGCGGTTGGCGGCGACCGAAACGTCTTTTTTCGGTCTGAAGGCCGGCAAATTCATCGATCCTCCCACGCCTTGCTGCCGGAGCGCCATGACCTTGATACGGATGCGCCAAACGTCAACCTATTGTTTGAGGCTCTGAAAGACGAAGACTGTGTGATTTACGCCCATGTCGGTGGCCGCTATGCCGACATTAAATATGGTCATGATCTGAAACTTGAACGTTCCATGGAGATCCATTCCGCCTGGGGCACTTTCGAATGGTTGCTCACTGACGGATTTCCTTTGGGACACCGTAGTGGTGTCGTTTGTAACAGTGACGGTCACAAAGGCCGACCAGGGGCGAGCTACCCAGGTGCCTCGATGTTCGGTGCATACGGGGGACTAACGTGTTTCTATGCCAGAGAGTTAAGCCGTGATGGAATATTTGAGTGCTTGCGCAAGCGGCACCATTACGGCACGACCGGTACACGTCTTCATCTCGATGTCCGAGCTGAGTTCGCGGGTGGTGGCGAGCTCTTTGATGAAGACCCGAATGCGTTTCCCGATACGGGTTCACAGACCGTTACCAATGTTATGATGGGCGACATCGTGAAGACTGCAGACGATTTCGTGACCTTGAAAGTCGAAGTCTCGGCGCAGAATCCGATAGAGCGGATTGAAATTCGCAATGGTATGGATGTGCTTAAGACCGTGCGTGGCTATGGCGAAAAGGATCTTGGTGAACGCATTCGCGTCGTCTGGAGTGGAGCGGAATACCGTGGTCGTGGTCGGGAGACCAATTGGAAGGGCCGCGCGAGCTTCGGCGGTGCAAAAATTCGGCGTATGGAAAAGATCAATGCGTGGAACCATGAACGCAAGTTAGAGCAGCACGGGGCAGATACAGTTGTTTTCGATGCCATTACGACTGGGAACTTTGGTGGCTTTGACGCCTGGCTCGAAGACACGAACGGGGCCTCACTGAATGTGTCCACCAATTTGGGCATGCTACAGGCACCACTGTCAGAGGTTGGGATCGAAGATATGACAATGGAGGCAGGTGGGTTAGAACGAAAAATTCGAGCCTTTCGACTTCCAGAAATTAATTCGCACCGTACCATCACAACGGAACTCGAAATCCCCATTAAGGCTGAAGGCGATAATCCGATTTGGGTTTGCGTCACCACGGAAGACGGCTTCCAATCCTGGAGCAGCCCAATCTACGTCTTTAAGTAGAGCTCATCGCCGTGTGAAGGCGGCACTGCCAATAGCTCCTGATGGCGATGTTATTTGAATTCGTACTCTTAATTCGTTGATAGCCGCATGGTAACGATGGTGTTCTAATATGTCCGAGATGACCTATATCCCGCGCTTTCCTGTACCGAGTGGCGCATGCGATTGCCATTATCATATTTTTGGTCCCGCCGCCCGCTATGCGCCAAGGCCGGAAATCCGACATTTGATGATGGACGCGCTGGCAAAAGATCATGCGGCGATGCGGGCTCGGGTTGGTCTCGAGCGGATGGTCCTAGTGCAGGTTGGCGGTTATTATCCCGATAATCAGCCGATGCTGGAGGTTCTTGCGGCGGAAGGAAATAAAGTTCGCGGTATTGCAGCTTATGATCCGGGCATCGAAGCTGAGGAAGTGGCCAGTCTGAATACGTCTGGTGTGCGTGGCATGCGGATAAGCCCAGGACGTGAATTCAGCAATGAACGGATGGGAGAAGTCTGGGGCATTGTCATGCGACTGGCGAAGCTTTTTGAGCCAGTTGGCTGGCACATCCAATTCTTGTTATCGGGGCATATGCGAGATGCATTGTTGCCTCGCCTCAAGGACTTACCAGTGCCGGCTGTGATCGATCACTTGGGACTATTCCGCCCCGAACGTACTGTTGGCCATAAAGGCTACGATGCGTTCTTGCGGGCGATGGAAAGTAAAAACACTTGGGCCAAGGTGTCGGGTGCCGACCGAGTTACGCGAAATGGTAATTACGAAAATGCAGTACCGATTATGCAGGATCTGATCGGTGTGGCACCGGACCGTCTCGTTTGGGGCACGGACTGGCCGCATACGCCGGAGCGTCCCCCGCTTGCGGAGGGAAAGGTTCGGGTCACTCTACCCTACACGGATGTGAATGAGAATAAATGCATATCTGTACTGTCTGACGCTTGCCAGGATGAAGCCACCTTCAAGTCTATTTTGGTGGCCAACCCTGCGCGGCTTTACGGGTTTACGTAATCGATAAGAGAACTCTTTTCCTTCGTCGAGTTTGGAATGAGACCTGATCCAAATAGTATATACTGAGTTCCCTTTGCCAAAATGACACCGACTTCGCTGAGCTTCTAGTTAGTTTTCGGTTGTGTGAAAAGAAATCACGAAGTCATATCAGCAAATTTGTCCAGTTGTGCCCGTACACCAGCAATCATAGAATTTAGGTCTGACGTGAGCATGACCATATCGAAGCCACGTGCGATGGCTCCAGCTGCAAACTCGGCGCCGGCGCAATGCATGACGGCTTTGATACCGTGCTTGTGTGCAGTGTCGCGGATTTTGTCACAGGTGGCGAGGTGAACCGGGTCGTGATTGTCGGGTTGAGGTGGCAAGCCTAATGCAAACGACAAGTCTGCTGGACCGATATAGACAGCATCAAGACCCGGCGTCGCGCAAATTTCGTCGAGATTGGCGATGCCTTCTTTCGTCTCTATCATGGCCATAACGATGATCTCATTATTCGCCTCGTTAAAGTAGTTCGCACCGCCGTAATGTGCCGCGCGGACTGGACCCGATGAGCGCATCCCGTCTGGCGGATAGCGGCATGCAGCCACAGCCTGGGCTGCTTCTGCTGCGTTGTTAACCAAAGGAACAATGATGCCGTAAGCACCGAGATCGAGAGCCTTCATAATTGCGGCTGGCTCATTCCATGCAACCCGGACGACAGGAACCGTTTCAGTCTGAGATATCGCTTGCAGCATAGGAAGGATATCGCCCATCTCAGAAGTGCCATGTTGCAAGTCGACACAGAGACAATCAAACCCTTGGCGGGCCATCATTTCGGCAGAGAAAGAGTGTGATACAGAAAGCCACCCCATGGTGCAGCTTTTTCCATCACGCCATTTTTGCTTAATTTTGTTCGGTCGCATGGTCGTTCCTTTGGATTAGTAGTTGTCGCGCCATTGTCTAAGCGAAAAATTCTTCAGCGAATGCTATAAACTGATCCGTTCTGTCAAAGTGTCGAGCCCTTCATTCGTACTAGTTTTAATTCAGATAAAAAATACAGCTCAAAGAGGGACTACTGTGGAATATACGACACTGGGTAATACAGGCATCCGGGCTAGCGTCGCCGGATTGGGCTGCGGCGGTGGCAGCCGGCTCGGCCAAACACGCGGCCTTTCAAAACGAGAATCCGTGGCGCTGGTGCGGGTCGCGATGGACCTAGGCGTGAATTATCTCGACACTGCAGCTGTCTATGGCACAGAGGCGATTGTCGGAGAGGCAATAAAATCGATCTCCCGCGACGAAGTTATTGTCGCGACCAAGGCAACTATTCGGAAAGATGGCGAACTGCTGCCAGTGGAAGATATAATTGCCAGTCTCGATAATTCGCTTCGCGAGATTGAAACTGATTATATTGATGTTTTTCAGTTTCATGCCGTCCCTCCCAATTTATACGAGCACATTCGAGAGCAGTTCGCGCCTGTGCTCTTACGCGAAAAGGAAAAGGGTAAAATCCGACACCTTGGTCTTACGGAAACTCCACCCAACGATCCAGCTGGCGAGATGCTGGTCAAAGCGTCTGCGGATCCGATCTGGGAAGTGGTGATGCTTGGTTTTCACATGATGCATCAAGTTGCGCGGCGAAATTGTTTTCCCGGTACCATGAGGAACGGGATTGGTACGGCCATCATGTTTGTTGTGCGCAGTATCTTTAGCATACCGGGCCGTCTGGAAGAGACCATTAAGAAGCTGGAGGCGGAAGGTAAACTGCCGACGTGGCTTTCTGAGAGTGAAAATCCTTTGGGTTTCCTGATTCATGAGGATGGTGGAGCTAAAAGCATCATAGATGCCGCCTACCGTTATGCTCGCCACGAGCCTGGCACTGATGTCATCCTCTTCGGCAGTGGTATTGAAGAGCATATTCGCACCAATATTGGATCGATCCTGGGTCCCCCATTGCCTGAAGCAGATTTGGCAAAGCTTGAGGAACTATTTGGGCATTTGGAAGGCGTTGGCCTTGATTTACCAGAACCCAGAAAATCATAAAATGTGGCGGATTTTATTATCCAACTTCTCACACCAAGTTAAGAAAGTCAGAAAGTTGGGTTGCCGCTCACCCTGTAGGTGTGAGGTGGATTTATGCGGAGTTAGAATTTCAATTCACCGGTCAGCGACAAGGCGTCCACGACGAATGTTGATAAATGAATGAATTTCTAAATTTTTACCACAAATCCATCATAGGCGCATTCTTCAGGAATTTTGTCGACCATCGCCAGCATTTCCGAAGACATGTGCGTTAAGACCGTTCGTTTGGCCTGAAACTCATCGCAATGTTTTTTGACGTCTGGATAATTAATGTGAAAGCGAATTGGCTTTTCGTAAAAATAGGATTCGCAGATAAACAGATCGGCACCTTTTGAGATTTTTGGAATATGTTTGGTCCAGGCAGTGTCCCCAGTATAGGAGACTACCTTACCACCGGCTTCGACACGTAGCGACATCGGGTGTGTTTTTGGCGTATGGTTAGCGGGGAAAGGAGTGACCACTGCATGTCTGCCAACCTCATTGGGTCTCATCAGCTCTAATTCGACAAAGGTAAGTTCAAACTTTGGCACCATAATATTGCTACCGGGTAGCATGGACTCCATCATTTCTCGCAAGCGTATTTCCGTATCTCTTGGACCTGCGATGATCAGCGGTTTGGTTCGTTTTGCGGCGAGCATGGCGTCAAGGAGCATAGAGGGAATGCCTGAGCAATGATCGGCGTGAATGTGGGAAAAGATTACAGCATCAAGTGATGCGTGTTTTATACCCGCTTGTTGCAATGCGACGAGAGAGGTCGCGCCAAACTCGATCGCGTATCGGAAATCCTTTACATCAACAATAAAGCAGGAATTAAAACGCCCTCCGGATCCGAAAGCGTCGCCGGAGCCGGCGAAAGTTACCGTATTTATTTCAGTCATAGTGCTCCCACTTTACTGCAGTCCGCCGATTAAAGCTTTTTATTTTTAATTACTTATATATCGGGCTGCTTGTTCAAGCAGCTGCGGCACGTTCTTAATGAATTGCAGGGTTGTTTACAAAATTTGGCTATTTGTGGGTTTGAGTTAAACCATAAAGTCATCCCCGTTCAAAGTTTTGGCGAAATTCCATATGAAAAACTTTGATGAATCTCCAATTATGGAACGTGAATTGAAGAGGGACTCAAAAAAAATCGGCAAAAAATCGGGATATGTATGGTGAGGAAGAATAGATCTTATTAATATTTATAATAATCACTTTTGCCTTAAGGATACGCGGTGGTGGGAAGTCACGAGAGAAGATGACGCGGAAAATCAACCGCTTTTGCGTGTATAACGAGACGTGAATGGGATAAGACGCACATGTATTTCGACATTCGGCTTTGGAGCTACACAAAAGGATGCCGTTGGCGGATTTATGGAGCCGTCGCTATCGGTATTCTTGCGGTTCTGTTTGGTATTGCCCGTTTAGCGTTACTTGGTTGGCTGATTGCGCGAGTTTTCAAGGGTGTTCCGCTGGATGAACTACTGCTGCCCTTCGCCGGCGTCGCTTTGGTCATGATTGTGCGGGGATGGCTCGAGTACTTGCGTACCATGATAGCCCATAATACAGCTGCAAAAGTCCAACTTCATCTTCGCACAGTAGTCTTCGATAAAGTAACACAATTGGGGCCGGCGCATTTTGGATTGGAGCGCACTGGTGATGCAATTCTAGCGATGATTGACGGGGTTGAGCAGCTTGAAATCTACTTCGGCCAGTACTTGCCGCAGCTAATCGTATCAGCCCTTACACCCGTGATGATTTTTGGTGTCGTGGTGTTTCTCGATTTGTGGATGGCGTTGGTAATGCTGGTTGCCTCACTAATAACACTGATTGCCCCCCAGGTTTTTCACAATTGGGACAAGAAGAACAGCTTATCGCGATCGCGTTCCTATAAAGCTTTTGCAGCCGAGTTTTTGGATTCTGTCCAAGGTCTGGCAACTTTGAAATCCTTCGGGCAAAGCACTCCTCGTGCAAAGACGCTGAAAAATAAGGCGGACGACCTTTTTAAGTCGACTATGTGGGTTTTGGCGACGAACTCGCTGGCGCGCGGTATTACGGATACTGGTATTGCTGTTGGCGCTGCCGCCACCTTGGCTTTTGGAGCGTTTCGGGTTGCAGATGGCAGCATGGATTTGGCACCATTGATCATAATTTTGATGCTGGGTGTCGAGGTTTATAAACCGCTTCGCGATATGCGCTCATTGATGCATAACGGAATGGTCGCTCAGGCGTCAGCGCAAACGATATTTCAACTGCTAGACTCGCCGGTCATAGTTACTGAAAAAGCTGGTGCTGTATCGGCGGGAACAATTGCGCCAACAGTCACCTTTGAAGGCGTGAGTTTCGCTTATCCGGGTGGACGACGGGCGGCGCATGAAGGGCTTGATTTCGAGGTACGTTCCGGTGAGCGTGTTGGATTTGTTGGATCAAGCGGAGCTGGCAAGTCGTCGATTGTGCGGCTGTTGCTTCGTTTTTACGATCCAGGTGAAGGGGCAATCAAGATCGGGGGCCATGATCTTCGCGAATTGCCTTTTGAGGACATTCGCAGCCAAATCGCCGTGGTCAATCAAGATACCTATCTTTTTCATGGCACGGTGGAAGACAATCTTCGGGTTGGGAAACCCAACGCGACCGATGCCGAAATCGAAGCTGCCTGTCGGGCGGCGAATGCTCATAATTTTGTAAAGAAATTACCGAATGGTTATGCGACGGTTATCGGTGAGCGTGGCATCCGTCTGTCAGGAGGCCAACGCCAGAGAATTGCCATCGCTCGGGCGGTTTTGCGTGACGCGCCAATCCTTATTCTCGATGAAGCATTGTCCGCCGTTGACGCGGAGAATGAGGCAATTATTCAGGATGCACTCGACCGGCTTATGGAAGGGCGGACGACGTTGATATTCGCACACCGTCTGTCAAGCATCATCGGTTGTGACCGCATTTTGGTCTTGGATCAAGGCAAAGTAATGGAGACCGGCACGCATAGCGAGTTAATGTTACAACGAGGCGTGTATCATCGCTTGATGGCGGCACAGGCTGAAGAAAATGCCGAGAGTGGGATCGAAATTGGTGCGGGTAAATCATTAGACATAGGTAGTATCGATGTGCCGACCTATTGTGAAGAGGCGCAATTTGCAGCGACAGATGCCATAGTGAAGGCCGAAGGTCTTGGTTGGGCGGGCGCTACCCGAGAGTTGATGAAGCACATTATTCCGTATAAACGAAAACTTTTTCTGACCTTCGGCTTCGGCGTGACCCGAGTAATTGCTTTTATCGGTATCGGCGTGGTGAGTGCGCTCACGGTGCGCGCGGTGAAGACGGGAGAGCCCTTTGTTGATCTTTTGATCCTGCTTGCGGTCCTGGCGCCTGTTGCCGGTATCTTTCATTGGTTTGAATCCTGGATTGCTCACGATATGGCTTTCCGGCTTTTAGCTGAGATGCGAATTGCCCTATTCGAAAAGCTGGATCGCTTGGCGCCCGCCTATATGGTGCGTCGGCGAACGGGGGACATGGTGGCTATGGCGACGCATGATGTTGAACTCGTGGAGTACTTCTTTGCTCATACGGTGGCCCCAGCGTTTGTCGCCATTCTCATCCCGAGTTTAGTAGTTGGGGTTTTGATTTTTTTCGGTTGGGAACTTGCATTTGCATTATCACCTCTGCTGATTCTGGTTGCAATAAGTCCGTTTTTTCTGCGCAAGCGTGTTGATATTATGGGCTCAAGGGCCAGGGAGGCTCTTGGCGAGCTCAACGCCCATGCGGTCGACACGATACAAGGGCTCGGCGAAATCATCGCCTTTCAACGCGTCCCAGAGCGCCGCGATGAGTTGATTGAGCGCACAGAGAACCACCACACGGTGCGATTACCTTTCTTCCGTGATCTCACCTTGCAGACGACATTCCTCGAGGTTGCGACCGGATTGGGTGGCCTAGCTGTTGTCATTGCCGGGGCGTATATGGTCGAAGGTGGTCGCCTCGAGAGTGGTTATTTGCCGTTACTGACATTACTTTCCATGGCTGCGTTCTTGCCGATCTCCGAAATCTCGAACGTTAGCCGTCAATTGGCCGATACGCTCGGTTCAACCCGTCGTCTCTATGCCGTTGATAACGAGCCCGTGCCGGTCTCCGATGGTAATGGCGTGGCCCTTAATGTGTCCGGTGGCGGTTTACCCATTGTGCTTGAGGATGTTGACTTCCAGTACGAAGGCGGCAATCGCCAAGCCCTACATGGCGTCAGGTTTGAGGTGCCCGCGGGGAAGACTGTTGCGCTTGTTGGCTCATCCGGTGCGGGTAAGACAACAATCGCACATCTCTTAATGCGATTTTGGGACCCGGGAAGCGGAGTTGTTCGGATTGGCGGGCACGACCTTAGGGACTATGCGCTCGACGACCTTCGAAGCAAACTGGCCCTGGTTGCTCAGGATACTTATCTCTTTAACGATTCACTTCGTGCGAACATCCTCATTGCTAACCCTGATGTCGACGAAACGACTTTGATGGCGGCGGTTGTGCGTGCCTCGCTTGAAGAATTCGTAGGGGGATTGCCAGATGGATTGGATACCAAGGTGGGTGAACGGGGGATGAGCCTCTCGGGGGGGCAGCGCCAGCGGGTCGCTATTGCCCGTGCATTTTTGAAAGATGCGCCAGTGTTAATTCTCGACGAAGCGACATCGCATCTTGACGCAGTAAACGAGCAGGCGGTGCGCGCAGCGCTTGAGGAGTTGATGGCGGATCGAACGACGATTGTGATCGCGCATCGGCTTTCCACGGTCCGTAATGCCGATCTGATTGTGGCGCTCAACGAAGGCCGTGTTATTGAAAGCGGGACGCACGATGAATTACTGGCGAAGAGTGGTCTTTACGCGCAGTTGGTAGCCCATCAACTGGCCGGTGCTGCCGGCCGAACAGCGGCGGAATAAAGCGCATTGAGGTTTTATCGCTTCAAAAGAAAATTCTTTGGACCAATCTCTTGTGCTGGGATAACGGACTGCCTCGCACTTTTAAAAATGTGTTGATTGATTGTATCGGCATAAGCCTCCTATTTCGAGCGAAATCAACGCTTAGCGTCTGCGAGGACCAGATCCGCCCCCTTTTCACCAATTACGATGGAAGGCGCATTGGTATTTGACGTTGGCATATTTGGCATGATCGAGCTGTCGATAACACGGAGCCTCTCCGTGCCGTAGACCTTCAGTTGATGGTCTACAACATCCATGCCACCCCGGCCCATTCGGCAGGTGCTGATGGGATGCCAGGATGTTTGTCCAATTTGTCGCGCATAATCGAGTAACTCTTCGCCGTCTGTCACCTTTGGGCCAGGCCGGACTTCACGCACAATATAAGGTGTGATGGCAGGCTGTTTGGCTACTTTACGGACGAGCTGCAGACCGCGTAACGTAGTCTGTTGGTCTTCCGCTTCGCTTAGGTAATTTGCATGGATGATCGGTAGTTCAGTTGGGTTGGCGCTGCGCGCATGGGTCGAGCCACGCGACTTTGGGTAAATGGGGAAAACGCCTATATTGAAGCCGGAAAAAGGGTCAGAGCTTATTTTCTTGCTGCGGGCGTAACGGTCTTTTCCTGAAACCAACATAATCTGCAGCTTTACATCAGGATGAGTAAGTTCCGGACGGCTGCGCATGATTGCGTGGATGGTGGCCGACGAGATCGACATCAAACCATCGCCCTTGATCAGATACCGGGCCATCGCCATCGCACCTCGAATTCGATTGTTCAAAATATCATTGATCGTAACCTTTTGATTGGTTTCGTATGTAATCCGTGTCTGTAAATGATCTGTGAGGTTTTCGCCGACGCCAGGCAATTCGTGCAAAATATTGATGCCGAGCGACTTTAGCAGCGCTGCCTGTCCGATGCCTGAGAGTTCGAGGATCTTTGGGGAGTTCATGGGTCCGGCCGAAAGGATAACCTCACCACGGGCGCGGACTTCTTTCGAGACCCCGTTCGCCTGATAACGCAGACCAACTGCGCGGCGGCCTTCAAAGATAACCTGTTCAGCCAGCGCGTTGGTTTCTACTTTTAAATTATCACGACCCCGCGCCGGCTTGAGATATCCGACGGCTGTCGAGTTGCGTCGCCCGTTCCGGGTTGAATATTGCAGCCAGCTAACGCCTTCGTACCTCACGTTGTAGTCATCGTTAGCCTCAACACCCATTTGGATACAGGCGTTGCGAAATGCGTAAGAGAGCGGGTCGCGGTAATTACCGCTCGAAACGCGGATTGGCCCCCCTTGACCCCGGTCTGGGTGATCGCTCTCGGGACGGTCCTCGATCTTACGAAAATAGGGGAGCAATTCTTCGTAGCCCCATCCGGGTTCGTTCCCGTCCCGCCATTCGTCATATTTATGTGGCGCGCCCCGCACATACAGCATCCCATTGACGGAACTCGAGCCACCAAGCATTTTGCCACGTGGCCAGTAGACCGTTTGGTCGTGGAGTTCAGCCTCGGGTTCGGTATTGAAGCCCCAAACGAATTTCGGGTCGGTGAGTAGCCGGCCAACCCCGAGAGGGATGTGGACCCAATGGTGATTGTCCCTGCCACCTGCTTCCAGGAGAAGAACTGAGAATTGGCCGGATTCGGAAAGACGTGCGGCGACGGCTGCGCCGGACGATCCTGCACCCACAACGATGAAATCGAAACTGTCCAATAAACCTGTCCCCTTGTTAGGTTGCCGCTATGAAGGTAGCGATTATCTGCCGGAAGACTATGGCAACAAAAACGCAGGAGCACGAGATGTCGATGAAGGAAAGATCTGTTCAATGTTTGGGCAGAAAGAAATTCCACCGGCTCGCTTATACGGAATGGGGATCGCCAGAGGCCACACGCACCCTGATTTGCGTTCACGGATTGACCCGGAACGGCCGCGATTTTGACGTCTTGGCCTCTGCATTGGAAGACGACTACCGGATCATTTGTCCCGATATAGCGGGGCGCGGGAAGAGCGACTGGTTGCAGAGTGGGGCTGAGTACCTCAACTCTAACTATCTGGCGGACTTGGCCACGTTACTTGCTAAGGCAGGCGTGTGTGAGGTCGATTGGCTCGGCACGTCTATGGGTGGTATTTTAGGAATGTTGATGGCGGCGGTTCCTGGTAACCCAATTAAGCGCCTGATCGTAAACGACGTTGGACCATTTCTGCCAAAAGCGGCGTTGGAGCGAATTGCAAGCTATACCGGCAATGCCCCTGAATTTGTGGACTTAAATGCATTAGAAGTCTATCTCAGGGATGTTCATGCGACCTTCGGTAACCTCACTGATGGACAGTGGCGACATATGGCGGATACCAGCTACCATGAATTCGAAGGCGGCAAGTTAGCGCTGGCCTACGATCCGGCGATTGGTGACAATTTTCGGACAGGACCACTCGATGACGTTAATATGTGGAGCTTCTGGGACGCTATCCAATGTCCGACTTTAGTAATTCGGGGCGAAACGTCGGATTTACTGAGAAAGGAACACGCGAATGCAATGACGGCGCGCGGTCCAAAGGCTGAGCTGGTCGAAGTTCCCAACTGTGGCCATGCGCCCGCGCTGATGGCGGCTGATCAAATTGCAATCGTTAGAGATTGGTTGAACGAATAGCTTTACTTCCGCCCCTGGCCGCAAGTGGGCTATGGCGGAGCCTGGCGCTAAGCGCTAGGAAGGAATGGATAAATTACGCTAAATTGTAGTTATGTCTCACCTCGAAGAATCTCGCGCTGAACCCCTAAGAGTGAATTTTCCGCAATTTCAAGAACGGGCGCCGTGGTTTGGAGGTGACCTTCAGACGTTGCGAAACTTCTTTGCTCGTCGCATGGGAAGGGGGCCGGGCGTTTTACCTGGTGAACAGTTGAAACTGCCGCTCTCTGACGGGGGTAAGCTTGCCGCTCGCCTTACTAAAGGCGAACCCAATATGCCGCTCGCCGTTGTCATTCACGGCCTGACGGGTTGTGAAGCGGCGACCAATGTTGTGGTCGCAGCCCAGCATCTCAACGGTCTCGGGTATTCGGTTTTACGTATCAACCTGCGAGGCGCAGGCCCATCGGCTGGCTTGGCGAAAGGGCACTATCACGCGGGTCGGACGAAGGATCTTTATGATGGGTTGTCCTCTCTAGATCCGGCGCTGATGAGGGGCGGCATGATCTTCATGGGTTTTTCACTTGGCGGGAACATGCTGCTGAAGTTTCTGGCTGAAAGCGAAAAGGATTTTCCCGTGCGCGCCGCGGTCGCCGTTTCGACGCCGATCGATCTTGCGGAATCGGCTGCCCGATTACTATTGAGACGGAACTGCCTTTATCATCACTGGTTGCTGAAGCGGATGAAGGATGAGTGGCGGGACACGCCGTTGAAAGGAAATGCGGCCAAAGCATTGGAGGAGGTCACTAGCATTATCCAATTCGATGACCGTATCGTGGCGCCAGCAAATGGTTTTAAAGGAGCAAGTGACTATTACAAGAAAAACAGCGCGGCACAGTTCCTCAAACGTATTTCCGCGCCGACCCTCCTAATCCATGCGCAGAACGATCCCTGGATTGGGACAGCACCCTATGCCCGCTTCGACTGGCCATCAAACCCAAATCTTGGACTTTTAATGTTACCCGGTGGCGGCCATGTCGGGTTTCACAGCATTAATGGTCCAACACCCTGGCATTGCATCAGCGCGGGTAAATTCTTCGAGAGTATCAGCGGGCTAGCTTAGCTGTTTGAGCTTCTTCGCAACGTCAACTGCGAAATAGGTGAGGACGCCATCTGCGCCAGCCCGTTTGAAGCCGAGAAGCGATTCGAGGATTACCCTCTCGTCTAGCCAACCGTGCTCGACTGCGCCCTTAAGCATCGCGTATTCGCCTGAGACCTGATAGACGAAGGTCGGCATTCCGAATGTGTCCTTCGCACGGCGGACGATATCAAGATAAGGCATGCCTGGCTTCACCATTACCATGTCAGCACCTTCATCTATGTCGAGAGCGATTTCGCGCATCGCTTCATCGGAATTGGCGGGATCCATTTGATAGGTCCGTTTATCCCCAATAAGCGCTGCCTTGGTGCCAATGGCATCGCGGAAAGGGCCATAGAATGCGGAAGCGTATTTCGCGGAATACGCCATGATCCGCACATCTTGGTAGCCTGCTGCATCCAGGGTCTGGCGAATAGCACCGACGCGGCCGTCCATCATGTCGGATGGTGAAATCGTATCGCAACCTGCTTCCGCTTGATTAAAAGCCTGCTTGGCCAGTACCTCCAAGGTCTCATCGTTCAGAATTGTCTCTCCATCCATTAAACCGTCATGTCCATGCGAGGTATAGGGATCGAGAGCGACATCACAGATCACCAACATCTCCGGTATTTGAGCCTTGATGTTGCGGATCGCGGTGCATACCAAATTATCGGGGTCGAGGGATTCCCGCCCGTCCGGTGTCTTCTTTTTCGGATCGGTAAATGGGAACAGTGCTATGGCCGGAATGCCAAGCTCGAAGGCTTCGTTTGCAGCTTCCGCAATCACATCGGGCGAGTAGCGCACCACGCCCGGCATGGACTCGACAGGCAGCCGATTGTTCTCGCCGTCGATCACGAAGGCCGTCCAGATCAGATCATCGACCGAGAGCTTATTCTCGGCCACGAGTCGGCGCACCCCTACTCCTGTCCGATTACGGCGCATGCGGACGGTCGGATACCGACCTGACATCGCGCTAACCTTCGCGGCCTCTTTATAGTCAATCTCGCGCCCAAACGGCGGCGTCACGATCTTCGGATCGGACATGATACGGCTCCTAATTCGGAAGGACAGCTTATGTTACGCTGTGGTTGGGGCGGGGGCAACGGGCGGCAGTGTCGCAGGGAAAGTTAAGTTTTTGAAGCTCATACTTCGGCTGGCTTAGTGTAAGGGCTTTGTGTGTATGCTCGACCGGCGATGCTCGCGCCGGTTGACACCTAAAAGGATGAAATGCCTGAATTGACTTACGGGATTGCCCGCCTATCATCCGGGCGCGAAGGAGGCTGGGGCAATGGATTTCGAGTTGAATGAGGAGCAGCGGGCGTTTCAAGGCGCGGCGCGAGCTTTTGCAGAGGAGGTGTTTGCGCCTAGTGCTGCAGAATGGGACGACGACTCAATTTTTCCTGTTGAAGAATTGCGCCAGGCGGCGGCACTTGGTTTTGCTGGAATTTACTGCGGTGAGACACATGGTGGCTCCAACTTAAAGCGTCAGGATGCTACCGTCATTTTCGAAGAACTTTCAGCCGGTTGCACTTCGACCTCCGCTTATATTTCAATCCACAATATGGCGAGCTGGATGATTGATTGCTTTGGCAATGATGAGCAGCGTGCCCGCTTCTTGCCAAAGTTGATGACGATGGAGCATTTCGCGAGCTACTGCTTGACGGAGTCGGGATCGGGCTCGGACGCGGCGGCGCTTAAAACGACGGCGAAGCGGGCTGGTGACCACTATATCTTGAACGGCTCGAAGGCATTTATCTCCGGCGGCTCAACCAGCGATGTCTATTTGACAATGGTGAGGACTGGTGACGATAGCCCGAGAGGTATTTCTTGCATCGTCATCGAGAGGGACACTCCAGGGCTCTCTTTTGGCAAGCGCGAACACAAGATGGGCTGGAACAGCCAGCCAACGGCCGCGGTTATTTTCGAGGATTGCCGTGTGCCCGTCGGTAACAGGATTGGCGAAGAGGGCGACGGCTTTAAAATCGCCATGGAGGGGCTCGACGGTGGGCGAATAAACATTGCGTCTTGTTCCATTGGGGCGGCACGCAAATGCCTTGATTTGGCGCGCGACTACATGCTTGAGCGCAAGCAGTTTGGGCAGCGCTTGGCCGACTTTCAGGCCTTACAGTTCAAGCTGGCTGACATGGCGACGGAGTTGGAGGCGGCCCGCTTGATGGTACACCGAGCGGCGGCAAGCCTCGATGCTGGCAACCCAAACGCAACGATGCATGCCTCAATGGCTAAGCGGTTTGCCACGGATGTCGGCTTTAAGGTCTGTAATGATGCCCTGCAGCTTCACGGTGGCTACGGCTACATCAAGGAGTATCCGATCGAGCGGCATCTGCGCGATGTCCGCGTGCACCAGATTTTGGAAGGAACCAATGAAATTATGCGTTTAATCATTTCGAGGAAGTTGCTCGACGGATGAGTGTCGAACCTGAAATTATTTTTGATCTGCGTGATGGCATCGCGGAAGTCACGCTCAACCGACCGCAAGCATTGAACGCGCTGACGCTTAATATGGTTCGTATTCTCGACTCGCAGTTGGCGGCCTGGGAGACGGACGATGCGGTGTGCATCGTCGTCGTACGCGGGGCGGGGGATAAGGCGTTCTGTGCCGGTGGTGATATTCAGAAACTTTATGACGGTGGTCCAAAGAGCTTGATAACCCAGGAATTTTTCCGCGAAGAATATCGCCTCAATTGGCGTATACACAACTATCCAAAACCTTATATCGCGATTATGGACGGAATTACTATGGGCGGCGGTGTTGGACTTTCCGTTCATGCGGGCACGCGGATCGCTGCCGATAATACAATTTTCGCGATGCCGGAAACTGGGATCGGTCTTTTTCCGGATGTGGGTGGAAGTTGGTTCTTGCCACGATTGCCGGGCGAGCTCGGCATGTATATGGCAATGACCGGTGCACGGCTCAAATCTGCCGACTGTGTCTATGCGAAAATTTGCGACGCGTATATGCCAAGTGACCGGCATGACGATTTTGTTGCGGCACTGGGGCCGGTAAGGGGATCGAGAATGTACTTGCTTGTCTCTCTGACGCACCGGGCGAAGCGGCGTTGGCTGAAATTCGTGACGCTATAGACCTTTGTTTTTCCGGTCGTTCAGTTGAGGAAATTGTTATGGCGCTTGAAGCGGATGGGAGCGAATGGTCAACGAAACAGTTGGGGATCATGGCAGGAAAATCACCAACGTCACAGAAGGTGGCTTATCGTCAATTGCGTGCGGGTGCCGCGCTCGACTTCGACGGCTGCATGGTAATGGAGTATCGGATGTCGCAGGCCTTCATGGAAGGCGGTGACACCTTTGAGGGTATTCGCGCCGTTGTCGTGGATAAGGATATGTCACCGAAATGGTCACCTGCTTCGTTAAGTGACCTTTCCGATGCAGATGTGGCGCGATACTTTATTTCGCTTGGTGAACGTGACTTGACCTTTCCGGATTAGGGGTTGGCTTTTAAAATAACGGCTAAACATTCCGTTCTGCGGGATGCGGCGACCGAATTAGGAGAAAAGATATGGCAAAAATTGGGTTTATCGGCGTAGGCAATATGGGCGGACCCATGGCTGCTAACCTGATAAAGGACGGCCATGAAGTTAAGGCCTATGACGTTGTAGGTCAGACCCTTAGCCGGATTGTGAACGCAGGTGCCATTCAGGCATCGGATCCGGCAGATGCTGTCAACGATGTAGAGGCAGTCGTCACAATGTTGCCGGCGGGCCAGCACGTAAATGACGTTTATGTGGGTGCTGGTAAGGTTCTCGGTAATCTGGCCCCAGGAACCCTGCTTATCGACTCATCAACGATTGATGTCGCCACGTCGCGGGCGATGCATGCCGCGGCGGTGGATGCCGGCTATGACATGCTAGATGCGCCGGTCTCTGGTGGTGTGACTGGAGCAGAAGCTGGAACCCTTACAATTATGTGCGGCGGTTCCGACGAGGCCTTTGCCCGCGCTAAACCCTATCTTGATGTAATGGGTAAGAACATCTTCCATGCGGGAGGGCCCGGTGCCGGGCAAGCGGCTAAGGCCTGCAATAACATGCTGCTAGCGATTAACATGATCGGCCTTAGTGAAGCGTTTAATCTTTCGGATGCGCTCGGCCTGGAGCGGGAGACCTTGTTTGATATTGTCAGCACAGCATCGGGCGGAAGTTGGGCGCTGTCCAATTACACGCCAGTCCCCGAA
This sequence comes from Rickettsiales bacterium, assembly GCA_002724555.1. Classification (GTDB taxonomy): domain Bacteria; phylum Pseudomonadota; class Alphaproteobacteria; order UBA8366; family UBA8366; genus UBA6544. The sequence continues at coordinate 24,629 of PBOZ01000011.1, read as the reverse complement.
TTGGTGCCGACGACACCTGCGAACAATAACTTCAACCCGGGCTTTACTGGTGCAATGATGCTAAAGGATCTCAAGTTGAGTCAGGATGCGGCGCAGAGTTTGGATGTTTCGTCTCCGCTTGGCGCCGCTGCTACGATGCTTTTTAGCCTTTACTGTAATGAGGGTCACGACGCCGACGATTTCTCGGGTATAATTCGTATGCTTCGCGGTAAGAAAGTTGATTAGCGCGTAGCGTTTGTGTTTAGCATGAAATGCGGTAGCTAGCCGATATTGGGTTTTAATTCTTTGGCGGTAGCGGCGGCGATATATTCTGATTTTTTACATTCGATGATAAGTTTAGGGTGCTGGCGAGGGCGGTTGTGATGAGCAGTAGTGCTACAACTTCCTGCCATCCCACACTCTCGTTAAGGATAACGACCCCGGATATTATTCCGACCATTGGGACGGGGAGTAGGCCTATCGTAGCGATAGGCGCGGGAACCAATTCGAGTACTTTTATCCAGAGAACAAAGCCAATCATATTGCCGACAAGTACTGTATAGGCGACAGCACTGGCACCAAGTAGCGTAAATTCGATAAAAGGGTTCCGATCGAATATTGGCGCTAGTATCAGGAGTGGTATCCCGCCAAGTAGCATCTGCCAGCCGGCGAGAACAAAAGATGATGTGCGCCAGGTGCGCTTCTGTAAATTAGCTCCGATGGCGAAACATGCCGCCCCACTCAGCATGGCAAGCACTCCAAAAGGTGATTCACCAAATGCCTGGAAATCCTGAGCAGACAAAACGACAACCATGCTCATGCCGCAAAAAAGCGCGAATAATCGGCGTGCCGTGATACGATCGCGACCTATTGCATATGCGATCATGAAGGTGAATAGCGGATGAGTATAAGCTAAGATTGTCGCTCGTCCGGCACTCAACATAGTGAGACCAAGGCCGGAGAAATAGAACCAGCCCGTCACATTGAAGAGTGCGCAAATCAATGCAATTCGAATTTCCTCTCGATGGAGCTTGATGTTTTGACCCATTATGGCGGCAAGGGCGAGAACACCTACGCCACTGAGGATAGCAGTCATCCAACGAAATGTTAGGATCGGAAGTTCGATCACGCCAAGTTTCATAAGAGGCCAGCCGGAACCGAATGCAAGCGCAATAAATACAAGAAGCAAAAGGGCTTTTGCAGGAATAGTTACTCTATTGCTATTAGTTTCCACGCCGTCGCCCTTCGTTAACTAAATTTTGTAATGCACTATAGGGGACGGTCGATGTGGAACAATGGTCGGGGGGTCACGACTTACTCGGAATGATGCCTGGCATTCCAAGTACGATATTGAACTCTCCTAGCTTGGCGTTTTCATTGGGCGCATTTTGGTTAGAATAAAATTTTACAGTGACACGCTCGCGGGCAGTATTGCTTGGCAAACTATTTAAAAGAAAGTCGTGTTTATTGAGTTTTTCTCCCGCAAAATACATTTGTGTCGACCAAAGTGTGCCGTCTTTAGTGATGACCGCGAAGTGTATATGTGGTGGACGTATCCATTCTGAACCATCAGAGTAGGGTGCGGGTTTAATGCTTCGAAAGCGATAGTGCCCGCCCGCACTGGTGAGTGTGTGACCAAAACCCAAGAAGTTTGGGTCAAGTGGCAGCTTAGAGTTTTGTTGGAGTGGATGGTTGTACCGGCCGTAGGCGTTTGCTTGCCAAATCTCTATGCGCGTATTTTTGATAGGATTTCCCGTTTGGTCGGTGAGACGTCCGCGGATATAAATAACTTCTCCCGTAGCTCGTGATTGTGGGTCAAGGTTATAAAGAAGGTCGTTGTCGATAGAAAGTGGTTCGAAAGGATGATAGAAAGGTCCAGCTGGTTGATAAGGTGTGGCGTCTAGCCATTGTGCCGACGTTTGTCTAGTTGGCGACGGTCCAATAACTGATGCTGCCGTTATGCTGATTAATTTAATTATATTTCGGCGTGAATGTTTTGCTGCCATCGTTTTCTCCGGTCGTTTTACCAGTTATCCTGGTACAGCATAATTAATATTACGTTTTGAAGTCTCGATTTGGCCACCACGTTGCGGTGATGTGAACCGAATGAATTTTAGTGCTCTAAGTAATCTGTCCCACCGTTTGAAATTAGCGTGTAGTTTGCCGTCGAAATTAGTTATGGCGAAGCTCGCCAAACGGTTGCCATGGCTTGATAAGCGCAAAGTAAGGATTGCGGAGATCGTTCACTCACCGAAGGATAGGCATGCGGGCCGCCTCCTTGGCTTTTATCAGGCGCAGGAAAACTTTCTTATAGAAAGTGAAGATTGGTTGCCGATCGATTTTTCGGGCAAGAATGTGCTGGAAATTGGCCCTGGCCCTCTTGGAGGTATGTCTTTGATGGCAATATTTAGAGGGGCTAAACAGGTATATGGAATTGAGCCTGATTGGGTCGATGGTGTATTGATGGATCCAGTGATCGAAGAGGCCTTTCTAAGGCCGCACTACCAAGTACTGACAGAAGCATTCGGCGACCTGATGGATTATTTTACTTTCCGGTCACGTATTACCCAACGCCTCCGAATTGATTCTGTTGGGTTGAGCGAGGCTTCGCCATGTTTTGTGGCAGACATCACCCTATCAAACTCTTGTCTCGAACATATTGTTGATCTGCCTGAAGCACTGACCTCGCTGGCTAATCACACAACTGCAGAGACACGGCACATTCATTTGGTAAATTTTGGCAACCACCGAAACCGCGAAGCGCCGTTTAACACGATCTATGAAATGCCCCCTGACGAATACCGCCTGAAATATGGTGAGCACATAAATTTGCTGCGCGCGAGCGAAGTTCAGGCGGCATGCGAATCTGCAGGTTTAAGTTTGAAGATGGCGATCGTAGACCGCCCACTCGAGATGGTGGAAACAGTAGTGCTTCATAGTTATTGGCGAGAACGGTATGAAAAAGATGATTTAGCGGTCCGAACCGCGTTATATTTCAGCCCGATGAGAAAAGAAACTGAAGGTCTGATTTCATGAGCCGTCGGCGCGGTGCCGTCCTGTTCGAATTTATTCGCATTGGCGCTTATGTGAAGGTGATTGCGGTGGATGAGCGAACTGGTACCGAAGTGTCTATGGTGGGCGATCCGTCTCGCAGCAGCGAATATTTAAAGAAAATCGCTCTGCAAAAGCTCGAACGCGTCATGTCCCGTAACGCCGAGAACTCGAAGGATTTGTATTGAGAGACAGCGGTCTATTCTTCGCCCACGACACCGATGACATTCGCCTCGAGCAACGCATCAATTTCGTCATCGCCGTAGCCGACTTCTCGCAGAATTTCACTTGTGTGCTCCCCCAAGCGTGGCGGCAGGCGATGAATGCCGGCCGGCGACTCTGAAAAACGAGTTGGTGGACGCGCTTGCACCAGCTTTCCTTCTGTCGGATGATCCAATTCTTTGAACAACCCGACTGCCTTTAAATGCGGTTGCTCCGTGACTTCTTCGAGTTCCGCGAAGGCGGTATGCGGCACGTCGATCTCAAGTAATAAGGCCTCCCACTCAGCGGTTGTTCGTTCCACTGCAATTTCGCCCATTTTTTTGTAGATGCGGTCGATATTTCGGCCGCGCTCGACGCGGTCCCGCACGGCGAACTCTTCAATGCATTCAGGGTGCCCCACTGCTTCGAAAAACGCGCACCAATTATCGCCTGAGTACGGTAGCATAGTAATCCAGCCGTCCTTGGTACGAACGGGGCTGCGTTCTTGAACGCGCTTGTAACGGGTCGGGCCGATCGGTGGCGAAAAGGCATGACCGCCAAGCATCTCGATGCTATTGAACGCGGCGAGTGTTTCCATCATTGGTACCTCGACGCTTTGGCCTTCGCCCGTTCGTTCGCGGTGCAGGAGGGCGGCGGAAATCGCAGAACTCAGGGCCACAGCGCAGAGTTTATCGGCAACCAAACTTGGCACAAACGCCGGTTCTGCTTCAGTCCCCAGTGCGGACGCAAATCCGGAGGCTGCCTGAATGATTTCGTCGAAAGCGGGGCGCGCTCGCCACGGCCCATCCTGGCCGAACCCGGTGGCAGACGCATAAATCAAATTGGGGTTAAGTGCTTTGCAGTCTTCATAAGAAAAACCAAGCCTTTCAAGCCCCGCCGGCCGAATATTGCTGACCAACACATCGGCGGTCCGAACCAAGCGCTGCAAGACAACCTTGCCATCCGGATTTTTAAGATCGAGAGCGATACTCCGCTTGTTGCGGTTGACGGCCATGAATTGACCGCTCATACCGCGGTTTCGAAACTGGCCTGCTGTTCGCCAAGTGTCGCCTTCTAGGCGTTCAATTTTGATGACATCGGCGCCCCAGTCTCCAAGAGTTTGGCTCGCATAGGGGCCGAAGAGGACTGTGCTTAGATCGAGGACTCTAAAACCGGCCAGCGGGCCCGTCGGTTCGTTGTTGGTGGTCATGCGTCAGAAATTCTTGTCAGTCGGCGCTTGTTAAATTCGGTGGATTTCGCTGAAGTCATATTGGTGCGATGAGCATCGATGACCAGAAGTGATTTATGTCTTTAATTTTTAAAGTAGCGGTATCATGATGGAATTTCGGTTGCTTTTCGCGCCAGTGCCTCCAGCGGTGTTTCCATTCGACTGGCTTCGGCGAGGGCAGCTTTCCGGTCGACTGGGTATGGGGTTTCGAACGTTTCCGGCGGTGGCATTGCGGCGGCAGGGTAGTAGGCGATTTTTTGACGTGATGGATCGATATTGGCATTGGGAGCGAGATCTCGTCGGTTGGTGCCAACCTGCGGCTCGACTGTGATATCGTCAATGACTTCGAGGTCAAGCCACCATTTCTTGATCGTGTTGAGCCGGCCGTTGCCGAGTTTATCGTCAAGCCAAGTTGCGATTGGCACGAGAATGGGTTTTAGCCACATAGCCTTTATGCCGAGCCATGTTCCGATCTGTGCGTAAAGAGGGCCATCGAGCATGACGACTTTGTTGAGTGGGCAGGTTTTCATGCAGCGCCCGCAGGCGGAACCCTTCATGTTAGTTACGCGGTAACGGGCGCAACGCTCAACGTCTGGTTTCCACATCTCATAACCGTTGAACATCACTTTGCTGCCGAGGGAGATTGCATCGCATGGACATTCGCGGGCGCATTTGAAGCAATTTTCGCAGAAGGTCTGCAGCCCAAAATCGATTGGTTTGTCGACCTTAAGCGGCATGTCGGTGGTTAGAACAACAGACTTGAAGCGTGGTCCGACGAACGGGTTGAGAACGAGCTCACCAATCCGACTGAGTTCACCTAAGCCTGCGTGCAAAATGAGGGGTATGTGTAGAAGGTCGCTATCGCGGTTCGTTTGCGGGCGAGCTGGAAAGCCCAAGTCGCGTAAATGCTCTGCCATGACGCCCGCAATCTCGGCGCCCCGTAAATATCCCCGCATTGACTGCAAGCCTGAAATCCAATCGTCGCCGCTTGCGCCTTCCATCGTGTCGTAGCCTTGATCGATCAACATGACGACGGCGTACTTGTGCTTTTTGGGAATCGGCGTTCCGTCCGATTGGTGTGAGTACCACGCATATTTAGGAATTTCGCAGATGCCGGTGAGGTCGGCACCGAGCGCGTAGGAGAGAGATTTCAACGCACGGGCGTTAGCTTCAGGGTCTTGCAATTCTGAGGTGTCGATATTGGCCACAGGGCCATCTTGATGGGGAACCAACGCATTGATGAGTTCCCGAACACAACGCGAGGTCGGCGCCTTGTATGCGAAGCGTGTGATCTCTCGCTTCGCCTTGGCGCCAAGATCGCCAAAGCGCGCACGCTCGAAGAACGCGGCGCGTTTTGGTAGGCGTGGAACTTCGTCTTCGAGGATCAACGTCGTTGGCTTTTCCACGCGTTTGACCCACTCCATCGGATAGCGACTCATGTGTGTCGGTCGTTTGGCGCGGCGTCGCCATTCGAGACCGGAGATGGCGCCACCGGCTCCCAGCCAATAACCGAGGCCGCGCACATTCTTGGTCGAGGTTTTGAGAGGTATATCCGTTGCCAGCGAGTAATCGGTTGTGACCACAGTGATAGAGAATACGTGGTCGAGGAATGGGCTCGCAATCTGGCCAGTAGTCTCTTTGCGGATCGCCACCCCTGCGAGAACCGCCACACGTTCGAGATCTACCTCTGTCGCTGAAAGGACATGTGCCCGGGCAGACCAGCCAAGCAAGCGTATATAGCTCGCCAAGCCAGCGCCGATTTCCGCCGCCCGCAGATCACCTGGCAGTGAACCGGCATCCTCGCACCACGTGCGAGCTGGATTATTAGCCTCGGGCAAGCGTCCATGTTCTACGAGGACAGCAATGGCGTGATCATGTGCCGGGTGAGGGGTATCGGCAATCCAGGCCATTTCACTCATCTTCGTAATACCAACATGTGCGGCGTCGAGGAAATAGACGAAGCCTTTTATGTCGGCGGCACGCCGTGCCAAATCTTCGGGCACCGGCGCGTGTTGTGCGGCAATCGGTCCATCGCGAAACGCCATGTAAAGATCGGTATATTTCCGGGCGGCCATGCCAAGACTATTCGTCTCGAGCGAGGGAGTGGGTAAAGGCATTTTCGCGGGCCCGCGCGTTTCTTCGCGCACTCTCATACTGGGGTCCCGCTGAAGGCGTTCTAGAGGATATGGGCCTAAATGACTCGGGCGACTCTTCGTACCGGTGAACAGCATCGATTTATATTCCTAAAAGTAGCTTAGCATGCGGCGCGGGTGGTTTTCTGTTAAATCGCCAAAAAACTTCTTCAACGTTAATTGGCACACAATCAATGTAAAGTCACACCCGCGGCTTTACGCTCGATTGAAGGAGAAGATTAAGGCCTTTTTTTGTGCGTGTAAGCTTTATGGCGCATACCCACGGGACAGTTTTTTGTGAAATAAATATCTGATCTTTTCGCCAACGATTTGCGCCAATTCCGCAAGTATGTCGGGATTCAGCTCGTAGGTGCCGCCAAATTTAGTTAATCTTGTCCCATATAATGTGAGCTTCTTTGCCGCTTCTGCGCTTGCTGTGGCGAACGGTATGATCAAGAAAGCCGCACAGTCGAGCCCGAGCCCGAAAATGACCGGCCCGATGAGCCATTTTAAAGCTCAAATTATGGAACATTTCTCAACCTAAGCGGATTTCGCTGTTCGTCCGACTATTAAATGCCCGGTACATTCAAATTCAGCCTAGGCGGGATCGCGTGTCAATTGCTTGGTTGATAACCCTTTGGCGGCCAGATGATAAGAGCGATTAGCGGATAGGCGAGCATCGAAATCCACAAGAATAGGTGGAATGAATTGATGTAGCCGATTGCCGTTGCCTGACGACTAACTTCGTCTGCCAGGCTAGCGAGACCTGGGGCCGTATCGGGGTTCCATTTCGCCGGCAGGTCTGGAGCACGCAGGCGTTCGTTGAATGGATTGATCGAATGTACGAGGTCGCTATAGGCGATTTTCTGCGTCTGGAAAACGACGATAAAGCTGACGGAAATGTAATAGCTAGACGCGATACTCCTCATAAAGTGGAAGATTGCCATGCCTTCCGCCGAGCGGCGGGGGTCGAAGTTCGAAAAAGTAACCAATGTCATCGGAACCCAAAGACATCCAACACCGAAACCCTGCATGATCATCATCCAGGTCAGGTCCGGGAGGGGTGTATTCATGTCGAGGTAGATCATTGCCCAGCCGGCATAGGTGTGGGTTCCAAAGCCAATCAATAAGAGCAGCCGCGGATCCCAACGGTGTGCGAAGGCGATCATCAGAAGCTGGGCCAGCATGGTACCGAGGCTGCGTGCGCTAATTAGTAAACCGGAAGTGAATTCGGGTATGTCCCGAAGCTGTTGGACCATTGCCGGGATCATGACCATCGGGGTGACGAATAGCATGCCGAACACTGTCGTGATACCGATTCCGAGAAGAAAATTTCGCTCAAGAAATAGTCTCAAATCGATGAAGGGGCGCTCGGAGGTCAAACTTTGCATCAAGAAGAACCAACCGAATACAAGCGCGGCTGCAAACTCGAGGATAATCTCTACAGATTCGAACCAATCTTCACGCTCGCCCCGATCCAGAATAAGTTGAATGCATGCAACGCAAATCGCTAGGCTCAGGAACCCGGTCCAGTCGAGTCTGGATCGTCTTTCGCGCTGTGGGTCAGGCTTGATAAAGGCCAAAACGCCTACAAGGGCAATAACGGCGATGGGAATTAGTATGAAAAAGACCCAACGCCAGGAAATCTCCTCGCTGATATAACCTCCAATCAAAGGTGCAAGTGTGGGTGCCACTCCAACGCCCATGCTGTAAATTGCAATGGCAACACCCCGTTTTTCGCCTGGGAATTCATCGATGACAACCGACTGCGAAATAGGCGTTAGCGGCGAACCAAACGCCGATTGTACTACACGCCAAATGATGAGTTCTGTTAGTGATGTTGAAAGCCCGCACAAAAGAGTCGCGATCCCAAACCCCACAGTACCCCAAAGCATGCAACGGCGGCGGCCAAAGCGGTCCGAAATCCAACCAGCGAGTGGAATAGTCACGGCCGTTGCAATCAGATTTGCAGTCACAATCCATGCGATCTGGTCGGGGCTAGCCGAGAGGGCGCCTTGTATTTGTGGCAAAGAGACGTTGGCGATAGTAATCGTTGTAGCGTAAAGGGTCGTCACCAACGTACAGGTTATCAGAAGCAGCACTATGAATTTGCCTTAAAATCGATATTGCATCATTCCAACTAATCCAGATGGTTCGATTTTACTAAATGAGTTTAATAATTCCCCGTTTGGGTCCGTTGAGTGGCTTTGGCTCCTATGTTCTTAGTTCAATAGCCATTCGTCCAGTTAGCGTATAACCGAACCGCTATCCATTTCAGCAGCTTGTGGTCTGAAGACCCTCTACTAACTTGTTTGACACAGTATTTTGGGAGGATGACCCATGAGGTTTGAAGACAAGACAGCAGTGATTACTGCGGCTGGGGCTGGGATAGGCCGGGCCACAGCAGATATTTTGGTTGAGGAAGGTGCGAAAGTTGTCGCAGTTGAGATTGATCAGGCACGAATTGACAAAATGACGAGGGAGTTGGTTGGAAAAGCGGGATCAATTGACGGCCGCTGCATTGATGCGAGGGACGAGGAGCAGGTTAGGGCTCTTATTGCAGATGTGGAAACTAAGTATGATGGAATTGATTTTTTGGTGAACGCTGTTGGCGGCAGCACCATTGTTGATAACTCAAGTGTTCCGATTGAAGAAATGAGTTTTGAAGATTGGCAAAAGCTGATCGATTTTAATCTCAGCGCAACATTTCTATTATGTAACTCAGTCATTCCCGGAATGAAGAAGGCAGTTAGTGGTAAAATTGTCAACCTGGCGTCGATTGCCGGTCGAGGGCTCAGTGTCCAAAGCAGTTCAGCTTATGCGGCGGCTAAAGGTGGAATCATTGCGCTGACACGCAAACTCTCACTCGAACTGGGACAATACAACATTAATGTCAATGCCATTGCACCGAGCCTAACATTGACTGAAAGGTTGATGCCGCACTGGAAAAACCTTAGTGCCGAAAGTCAAGCATCTGAAATTAATAAGGTGCCGCTGAAACGCATCGCAACTGCGGGTGACCAGGCTGGTGTGATTGCATTTTTGCTATCGAAAGATTCCGATTTTGTGACCGGATTGACCATTGATGTGACAGGAGGCCTTTCATGAGCGATCGAAACAATACCGTCGGGTTCATTGGTATGGGAATGATGGGAGGTGGTATGGCGGCTAACCTGTTAAAAGCAGGATTTGGCATGGTTGCCTATGATATCGATCCGGTGAAAAACGAGCTATTCGCCGGACTTGGTGCTAAGATTGCTAACGGCCCGGCCGGTGTCGCTGAAGGGGCGTCGAAAGTCATCTGCATCGTTGAGACGTCATCGCAGGTTCGCGATGTGGTGCTGGGAGACGGCGGAATCATTGAAGGCGCACAAGAAGGCGATATCTTTGTCTGCAGTGCCACAGTTGATCCTATTATGGTACGAGAACTTCACGATATTTTAGCGGAGAAAGGCATTAAGATGCTCGATGCCCCCGTTAGCGGCGGCGTGCCTCGGGCTGAGTCAGGTGAGCTTTCAATCATCGTTGGTGGCGACACAGCCGTTGTCGATGTCTGTCAGCCCTATTTCAAAGCTATGTCGTCGAATATCTTTTATATGGGAGAAATCGGCTCAGGGCTTGCGATGAAACTTTGCAATAATATGATAACGCAGGTGACCAAGGTGGTAGTGGCCGAAGCAATGGCGCTGGGTACTAAGGCCGGACTCGATCCTCAAGCCATGTACGACGTAATCACTGTAAGCACCGGCAACTCGGATAGCTTTCGGGCAGCAGTACCGCGTTATCTGAGTGGTGATTTTTCACCAGGTGGCACGATCGATATCTCGTATAAGGATCAGGAGTTGGAGACTGCGTTTGCGAAGGCGCTAGGCGTGCCAATGTTTATGGCTGCGGCCTCGCAACAGGTTTACCAAATGGCGCGAGCAGCAGGTTTTAACAAGAATGATGGCAGCGTTCTTATAAAGCTCTACGAAGATATGATTGGAGTGCAACTTGGACCGCGGCAAGATTAACACTTGATATTCGTTTTGGCATGAATCGTAAATTCAATAGTCCTTTAAGTATGATTGCGGTTTGAGAATATGTTGTTTGTCGAGTTTTAGAATTCTGTATAAGAAAACACCGGCATAAAGCCGGTGATTTTTCAACGCAATTTTTTGATTTTACTGGGCTATTTCGGATCGCCCTAGCCCAATCTTCTTGGCAAATGCAGAGCGTTGTTTGGAATAGTTCGGGGCGACCATGGGATAGTCCGAAGGTAGGCCCCATTTTGAACGGTATTCCGCGGGGGATAGTCCATAAACTGTCCGTAAGTGGCGCTTTAGCATTTTCAGCTTCTTACCGTCTTCTAGACAGACAATATAGTCTGGTGTGATAGAACGACGGACGGGAATAGCTGCTTTTCTAAGCGTCCCGTTTGCATGTGCTGCGACACCGTTGACGCGACGTAGTGTCCCATAAACCGAACTAATCACGTCTGGGAGCTGTCTTGCTGGCAGCGAGTTGTTCCCGACGTAGGCCGCGACGACTTCTGCCGTCATGCGGAGAATTTCTTCCCGATCAGCTTTCTGCTGTGTGGCTTCCTGGCTCATTGCTAATGGTATCCAAGTTTTAGTGTTTTGAAAGTTCAAATAGTTCTCATGTAATTTATTCACATATATCAGTTTTAGAGTCAACTTTATTTGATGAATTGTTGAGTAATATGATTTTTTTGAATCTAAAGATAAATTACACCATGTTAAATTTATACGAGTTCATGCTACTACATGTGCGAATATTTTAATTATTTGCCCCAATATGATGTGTCGCCCTCGATTACAGATGAATTTTGCAAAACCTTACTGTTTTAAAATGCGCGATTAACGGCAAAATTGAACAATTTGCGAGACCTAGTGGCAGACTGGTCAGAAAAACCAACATATGGTAATAAATGTTCATTAATAAATGTGACGACTAGTTATAAGTATTTATTTAGGAAAGGTGTTGTTGTATGGCGGCTAAAGTAATCGCCATAGCTTCGGATCATTCTGGAGTGGACTTCAAAGAAACCTTGAAGGGGTCGTTGGTACAAGAGGGGCTTCAGGTGCTCGATCTTGGCGCAAATAGTCAAGAATCTGTCGATTACCCAGATTTTGCCGAGGCGCTTACCGCGGTAATTGGCGAAGGTAGCGCGGACTGGGGCGTGCTGATTTGCGGTACTGGAATTGGCATGTCGATAGCAGCGAACAGAAAACCATTCATTCGTGCAGCCCTCTGTCATAGCGTCACAGACGCCCGATTATCTCGCCAACACAACAATGCAAATGTGTTGATCTTAGGTGCAAGGACGCTCGGAATTGAAATTGCCCGGGACTGCCTCGGTGCGTTTCTTAATACAAAATTTGATGGTGGGCGCCACCAACGACGGATCGATAAGATGTCCGGTTAGCATATTGGAAAAGAAGGCTTACGAATATTGGAAACAAATACTGCAACTTCGACGGACGACTTTGACGCATTTTTCCGCGAGTCCATACGGGAGCGCGATCCCGAATTAGCGTCAGTTATTTTCAGCGAATTACAGAGACAACAAAATCAAATTGAGTTGATTGCGTCTGAAAACATTGTCAGTAAAGCGGTATTGGAGGCCTGCGGTTCAGTCATGACCAATAAGTACGCCGAAGGGTATCCAGGCCGGCGGTATTATGGTGGATGTGAGCATGTCGATGTGGCGGAAGACCTTGCTATAAGTCGGGTTAAACAACTATTGGATTGCAGGTTTGCTAATGTACAACCTCACTCTGGCAGCCAGGCCAATTTTGGCGTTTATCAGGCATTACTGAAACCAGGCGATACATTGATGGGCATGTCGCTTGATAGTGGGGGCCACCTCACACACGGTGCGATACCCAACCAATCAGGCAAATGGTTCAATGCCGTCCAATATGGCGTGCGCCAACAAGACGGGCGGATCGATTATGATGCAGCGACAGCTTTAGCGCAGGAAACAAGGCCGAAAATTATAATTGCCGGTGGCTCAGCTTATCCACGTGAAATAGATTTTGAAAAATTCCGAGAGATTGCCAACTCTGTTGGTGCTTATTTCATGGTTGATATGGCTCATTTTGCTGGTCTCGTCGCGGGCGGTGTGTACCCGAGCCCCGTTCCGATTGCAGATGTTATTACTTTTACAACACACAAGACATTGCGTGGGCCGCGCGGAGGGGCAATTGTGACCAATGACGAGGCTATTGCGAAAAAAGTGAACTCAGCGATTTTCCCCGGCATTCAAGGCGGGCCACTTATGCATATTATCGCGGCGAAAGCGGTGGCGTTCGGTGAAGCCTTGCGGCCGGAGTTCAAGTCTTATGCTCGAGCCGTTATAGACAATGCGGAAATTTTGGCTGCGACGCTAAATGCCGGTGGCTTGGACATTGTCACTGGTGGTACTGACACGCACGTCGTTCTTGTTGACCTCCGTCCGTTGAAACTCACAGGCCGCGATTCGGAAGCGGCCATGGAACGGTCTGGATTGACTTGTAACAAGAACGCCGTACCGTTCGATCCTGCGAAACCAATGATTACCTCCGGTGTTCGCCTTGGATCGCCAGCGGCGACTAGCCGCGGCTTTGGACAGGCGGAATTTAAACGTATTGGTGAGCTGATCTTGCAGGTCTTGAATGGCCTTGCCGGATGCCCAGAGGAACAGAGAAGAGCCGAATTGGATGTTCGAAGGCAAGTAGAGGAAATGTGTAAACGGTTTCCTATCTATCCGAGGTACTGGGGATGAAAGGACAGGAGGGTTAACAATGCGTTGTCCATTTTGCGGCCATGAAGACACGCAGGTGAAGGATTCTCGTCCCACCGAAGACAATACGGCCATTCGGCGGCGACGGTTTTGCCCGCATTGTAGTGCCAGGTTTACCACTTTTGAGCGTGTACAGTTGCGGGAATTGACGGTTCTTAAAAAGAACAATCAGCGTGAACCGTTTGATCGCGATAAGTTGGCGAGATCCATGATGATTGCCCTTCGAAAACGCCCGGTTGAACCAGATCGTATAGAACGAGTTGTAAACGGCATCGTGCGGCGTCTTGAAAGCTCCGGTGAGACTGAGATTAAGGTCGACACCATGGGGGCCCTGGTAATGGAAGCATTAGCAACGCTTGATCAGGTCGCTTATGTCCGTTTTGCTTCGGTCTACCGGAATTTTAGGGAGGCTAAAGACTTCGAGGAGTTCATTACTGATGAGCTCGCTGAAGAAGTCGACTGAGGCGGTAGATCGGCGTCACATGATGGTGGCGCTTACGCTGGCCCGGCGAAGCCTTGGGAATGTCTGGCCCAATCCCGCGGTTGGATGCGTACTCGTTGGCGCTGATGGTTCTGTCGTTGGGCGCGGCTGGACGCAGCCGGGCGGTCGCCCACACGCGGAAACTGAGGCACTAAAACAAGCTGGTTTTTTAGCAAAAGATAGTACTGCTTATGTCACGTTAGAGCCATGCAGCCACTATGGAGAGACCCCGCCGTGCGCGGAAGCACTTATTGCGGCGGATGTTGCGCGTGTGGTAGTCGCAGTTGATGATCCGGACGCACGTGTTTCGGGGCGTGGCATTGCAATGTTGAGGGATGCTGGCATTGATGTAAAGATTGGTGTCTGTACCGTTGCAGCTGAAAAGTTAAATGCGGGTTTTCTCTTGCATCGACGGGAAGGAAGGCCTCTCGTGACGTTGAAGACAGCTAGTACTTTAGACGCGCGGATTTCAACCCATGGTGGCCAAAGCCAATGGATTACAGGTGAGGAAGCACGACGGCGAGGCCAACTTTTGCGGAGTACCCACGATGCAATTGCCGTGGGTATAGGCACGGCTTTGGCCGACGATCCTGAGTTGACATGCCGATTGCCGGGAATGGAAGGGGATAGTCCGGTGCGTATCATTTTCGACACGCATCTCCAATTACCATTGGATAGTAAGCTCGTTCAGTCGGCCCGAAAAGTGCCGACTTGGATCGTCGTCTCGACAGAAATCTCTATGGAACGTCAAGATGAGTACACTCCATTCGGGGTTGAGTTTATCACGGTTGAACCAGGTGTAAATCATCATCCAGAAACACTCTCAGTGTTAAAAGCGCTGGCGGTACGTGGATTGACCCGGCTTCTTGTCGAAGGGGGTGGCGGCCTTTCGGCAGTCTTCTTGCGAGCCGGGCTTGTTGACCGTCTTGCTTGGTTCCGTGCATCGAGCGTCATGGGTGGTGATGGTACGCCCGTTTTTGCAGCCTACGGCGTCGAACAACTCTCGGATATGCGCCGGTTTGTTCTTGAAAGTATAGAGCCAACGGGTAATGACATGCTGGAAACCTACCGGGTTGCGGATTAGTTTCTTCGCGAGCGCTATCAGGAGAATTTATGTTTACTGGATTGATTACCGACGTCGGATATGTGCGAGCCGTGACGGGTGTGGGCGACCGCAGAATAAAAATTGAAACCTCCTATACTATTTCCGAAATTGAATTGGGTGCCTCGATCGCTTGTTCGGGCGTGTGTCTAACGGCGGTGGATTTCGGCGAAAGTTGGTTTGCGGTGGAAGCGTCAGAAGAAACGACTTCGAAGACAACAGCCGGCGATTGGCAGGTCGGAGATAGGTTAAATTTGGAACGTTCTCTGCGGATTGGTGATGAGCTTGGTGGTCACCTCGTTTTTGGACACGTGGACGGTGTTGCGCGCATTACGGAACGCCGTACGGATGGTGATAGTATTCGTTTCAGCATTTTGGCGCCGAATGCATTGGCGCCTTATATCGCTTCTAAAGGTAGTGTAGCCTTGAATGGTGTCTCCTTGACCGTGAATGAAGTTGATGGGCATTGTTTTGGTGTCAACATCATTCCACATACGGCGGATGCAACTACCTTTGGAAAGTTGGCTGCAGGAGATTGTGTTAATCTTGAGGTCGATATGCTTGCCCGATATGTTGCCCGCCAACTGGAAGCTCAAAAGGGGTAAAGGATGTCCGATGATAAAGCGAAGCTCGTCTCGATCAGCAATCAAGACGCTGGCCGTGCGCGGGAAGATATAGATTGCCTATCTTCGATCGAGGAAATCATCGAAGAAGCGCGTAATGGTCGGATGTTTATACTGGTTGACGATGAAGAACGCGAGAATGAAGGTGATCTTGTTATACCGGCGCAGATGGCAACGCCCGATGTTATCAACTTCATGGCGACCCATGGCCGCGGTTTAATTTGTCTTGCGCTGACGCAAGAACGCTGCGCCCACCTTGGGCTAAAGTTGATGTCGCAGGCGAATGAATCGCGTCATGCGACGGCCTTCACTGTCTCAATTGAAGCGCGTGAAGGTGTGACAACTGGGATTTCGGCACCTGATCGCGCACGCACAATTTCTGCAGCGATAGATCCGGCGAGTGTTTCAAATGATATTGTCTCGCCGGGACATATCTTTCCCCTAATGGCAAGAGACGGCGGTGTTCTAGTTCGGGCTGGGCATACAGAAGCATCTGTGGATATTGCAAGGTTGGCTGGGCTCAATCCATCAGGTGTGATCTGTGAAATTATGAACGAAGACGGCACAATGTCGCGTCTGCCAGATCTCGTTAAATTTGCTCAGTTACATGATATGAAGATTGGGGCAATCGCGGATCTCATCGCATATCGCCGAAGGCATGACCGCACTATTGAGAGAATTGCTGATACGACGCTTCGGAGTCGTTTTGGCGGTGATTTTAAGATGAATGTCTATGCGAATCGCGTTGAGTACGCGGAACATGTGGCGCTTGTTAAGGGTGATGTTGAGCATGGTGGACCGGTGATGGTTCGAATGCATGCATTAAATATATTGGATGATGCCCTTGGCTCTATAGACCGTGGCAAAGATGGTGACTTACATGCATCAATGAAGTTAATTGGTGAGGAGGGACGCGGTGTTATAGTACTGATTCGTGAACCTCGCCGAACCTATCTCGCAGATATGGTGAAAGCCCACTCATTGGGCCAGTCCCCGGATAAAAGTGCGCAAAGGCGCGAATTGCGGGACTACGGCGTTGGTGCGCAGATACTTCTCGACCTTGGTGTTACAGAGATGGTTTTACTGTCGGATACAGTAAAGACAATTGTCGGGATTGAAGGGTATGGACTGAAGGTTGTGGAGCAACGATCGATTAAGTGAGTAGAATATGACCCAACCGAGAATCATGATCGTGGAAGCGCGATTTTATGAAGACCTTGCGGACGAAATGGTAGCTGGCGCCATTGAGGCGATTGAAGCACGAAGTGGCACGTACGAACGTTTTGCCGTTCCTGGTGCATTTGAAATTCCAGCTGCAATTAAATTCGCTGTTCGAAGCTTAGATTTCGATGAAAGCCGTAATCGATTTGACGGTTATTTGGCTTTGGGATGCGTTATTAGAGGGGAGACGACCCACTACGACTACGTATGCGGTGAGAGCGCTCGGGGCCTAACTGACCTGATAAATCAATATTCTCTAGCCATTGGTTACGGCATTTTGACGACAGAAAATCGAGAGCAGGCCTGGGAACGGGCGTCGAGGGCTGCTGGAAACAAAGGGAGTGCTGCGGCAAATGCTTGCATGGATATGATAGAGCTCAAGAAGCACTTCGGCTTGTTCCCTCGATAAGATGGCACGCAAGGGATCCTTGGGTGTAAGACGTCGTGGCGCCCGGTTAGCGGCGGTCCAGGCAATGTACCAGATGGAAATCGCCGGTAAATCAAGCGTAGAGGTAATCGAAGATTTCCGGCTTCGCCGAATGAATGACTCCATCTTTGGCGAGGAAGGTGTGACACCGGAGAGTTTCGATGAGGATCTTTTCATTAGTCTTGTTGATGGCGTTTCTGCATCCGTTTCCAGCTTGGACGTCAGGATTGACCAAGCGATGTCGAAAGAACGCAGCTTACAGGGGGTCGAGGTGTTGCTTCGACTCATCCTGCGCGCCGGGGCTTTTGAGTTGAGTGAACGCTCCGATATTGATGCTCCATTGAGCATTAATGAATATGTTGCTGTTGCAGAAGCGTTTTTCGGTGGCACCGAACCTCGTTTCGTCAATGGTGTTTTAGACCATTTGGCACGGATGTTGCCGACGGCGAAGGCAATGGGCGATGCCCCAGAATGAGTTTGAACGCATAAAAAGCTACTTTGCGCCGCTTGCCGCGAATTTTTCTGGCGCACTGTCTTTAAAAGATGATGCGGCGCTCTTGTATACTGAAGTGGATCATGAGCTTGTCGTCACGACGGATACTATTGTCAAAGGCATCCATTATATTGGCGATGAAACTCCGGGTTTCATCGCGCGTAAACTCCTGCGTGTCAGTCTTTCCGATTTGGCAGCGATGGGTGCCGAACCGCTTGCTTACACGCTAAATATAGCATTACCACGTGAGACATCGGATAAATGGCTAGAAGACTTTTCGAGCGGCTTGCAAGCGGATCAAGCTGAGTTTGGAATTCATCTGGCCGGTGGTGATAGCGTATCGACGCCTGGGTTTGCAGTGTTAACCGCCACATTGTTTGGAACTGTGAAGACGGGCGACGCCGTTCGTCGGTCCGGGGCCGCACCTGGCGATTTAATATTTGTGAGCGGTACGATTGGTGACGCCGCATTTGGACTTTCAATAGCCTTGCAGGAATTTAAAGCTAATAAATTGGATAATGACTTCTTAGAGGCACGTTATCGTTTACCTCAACCTCGACTGCGCTTGGGTTATTGTCTGAAAGAGGCCGCAACCGCGGCTGCGGATATTTCGGATGGATTATTAGCAGACCTAGGGCATATTACGGAAGCATCAGCATGTGGCGCCTTAATCGAATTAGAAAAAATTCCGCTGTCAACAGCCGTGCGACGGCTAGTAGACGAAGACAGCGATCGATGGGAAAAAGTCCTCACCGGTGGTGATGACTATGAAATTATATTTACGGCACCTAATCAAAGCTGCGTTGCGGATATTTCAGCCAAATTAAAACTGCCAATTACACCAATTGGTCGAATCGTTTCTGGGAGGTCAGTCGAAATTCTAAATTCGCGCGGTGATCCAATTACTTTTGAATCGGCGGGGTATAAGCATTTTGAATGAAGGTGGCCTTTGCAAACGGCTCTTACCTTTCTCAATCCTTCCTGCTAAAAGGTAGCAGTAGTGTATGGGGTAATAGATCTAGAATAAATGAACCGAATCGTAATCATAATAATAGCAGTTGTTGTCATTGCAGGTGCTGGTGGCGCGGTTTGGTATTTTTTCTTGCAAGCCGATGCGCCTATCGAAGATCAAACCGGGGAAAATAATTCGTCACTTAAAGAGTTTGAATTCGTTGATATCGAAAATCTCTCTATCCCGGTAATTCGCGAGGGACGCGTAGACCGCTACATTATGGTCAATGTCAGTTTTGAGATGCGGGATGAAGCATCAAAAGCACTGGGCGACGAAGCGTTTCCGCGCCTGAAAGATGCTGTATTTAGCGAGCTTTATTCGTACTTTTCTATGCAGAAGTCTGGCGAATCAGGCATCAATATTGCCCAAGTGAAAGCGCGATTGCTATGGGCGGCAGAGCGAGCCATCGGGAAAGGACACGTTCGGCAGGTGATTATACAAGGTGCTTACGAACGCAGGGGCGGCTCCGGTTAACCCTTGAAATTGTGCTGGCGTTGTTTTCC
Source organism: Rickettsiales bacterium (assembly GCA_002724555.1). Lineage (GTDB taxonomy): Bacteria > Pseudomonadota > Alphaproteobacteria > UBA8366 > UBA8366 > UBA6544. The sequence goes on along the minus strand of PBOZ01000011.1, from coordinate 5,389 downwards.
GAGATTTGAGTTTTGACCTTTAGATTGTCTAATTACAGCATATTGCGCTTCGCGAAGCGTTCTGGCATGTTCCCCGCGGTTTTCGGAGCCGACTTATTATTTTGACAATTTTAGTGGGTGTAAGAAAAGCAATTAGGATTGTATCAGCAACATTACGGGGTGGATGAACGATGTTACAGTTCGTCATCGCCTGTGGCGTTATAGCAGTGCTATATGGGATTTTTGCAAGTCGATCGATTTTGGCGGCAAGCTCGGGCACCGAACGCATGCAGGAAATAGCAAGTGCCATTCAAGAGGGCGCAAAAGCATATTTGGACCGCCAATACCGAACGATTGGAATTGCCGGTATCGTCGTAGCAATTATTTTATTCTTTGCACTCGGAAGCCAGGCGGCTTGTGGTTTTCTGATCGGCGCGATCCTATCTGGGGCCGCCGGCTATGTGGGAATGTTGATCTCGGTTCGCGCTAACGTGCGCACCACCGAAGCATCCCGGCAGGGGTTAGCTGAGGGATTGTCGATAGCCTTCAAATCCGGTGCTGTGACTGGCATGTTGGTTGCTGGTTTCGCGTTATTGGCTATTTCCATTTATTACGCTGTTCTGAATGCAAATGGCACTGACGACAAGCAGCTGATTAACGGTTTGATCGGTTTGGCCTTCGGCGCATCTTTGATTTCGATCTTTGCCCGTCTCGGTGGTGGTATCTTCACCAAAGGTGCAGATGTTGGCGCGGACTTGGTCGGAAAGGTGGAGGCTGGCATCCCGGAAGATGATCCTCGTAACCCAGCGGTGATTGCGGACAACGTTGGAGATAACGTTGGCGATTGTGCCGGTATGGCGGCCGATCTATTCGAGACCTATGTGGTCACTGTCGGTGCAACTATGGTGCTATCCCTTATTTACGGGATTAGTGGAATTGCACTCAAAGAATTCCTTTTGTATCCGATGGCAATCTGTGGCGTTTGTTTGGTCGCTTCGATTGTAGCTACATTTTTTGTAAAGGTGGGCGCCAGTCAAAATATAATGGGTGCTCTTTACAAAGGGTTCTTTGGAAGTGCCATAATCTCGGCAATTCTACTTTGGCCCATTACCGATTATGTTCTAGGCATGGATACCAAGATGGAAATGGGTGGGTCGATCTTTACGGGATCTGGCCTATTTTGGTGCGGTATTATCGGCCTTGTCTTGACTGGTTTGATTGTCTGGGTGACGGAATACTATACATCGACGGAATACCGACCGGTTCGTTCTGTTGCAAAGGCTTCCGAAACAGGTCACGGCACCAACGTTATTCAAGGTCTTGCAGTATCTATGGAAGCGACGGCAATACCTGCCGTGTTGATCTGTATATCCATAGTTCTGACCTATCAAATAGCGGGGCTGATTGGCATCGCAATCGCCGTAACTACAATGCTGGCATTGGCTGGAATGGTGGTGGCACTTGATGCGTACGGCCCAGTTACCGACAATGCAGGTGGCATTGCCGAGATGGCTGAGCTCGAAGATAGTGTCCGTAACACAACTGATGCATTGGATGCGGTGGGCAACACGACGAAAGCCGTGACCAAGGGCTATGCCATCGGTTCTGCTGGTCTTGGCGCGTTGGTGCTTTTCGCCGCTTATACAGCGGATCTCGAGCGCTTTTTTAAAGGTGTCGAAGTGAATTTCGGCCTCGACAACCCCTACGTGGTTGTCGGTTTGTTTATGGGCGGTTTGTTGCCATACCTTTTTGGTGCAATGGGTATGACGGCGGTCGGACGCGCTGGTGGTGCGGTCGTTGTAGAAGTGCGACGGCAATTTAAGGATATTCCAGGAATCATGGAGGGTACTAGCAAGCCCGAATACGGTACCTGTGTTGACATGCTTACCAAATACGCAATCCGAGAGATGATTATTCCTTCGATGCTACCGGTGCTAAGCCCATTGGTACTATACGCGATTGTTTTCGCAGTTGCGGATCAAGGTGCTGCTTTTGCGGCAGTTGGAGCAATGTTACTCGGTGTAATCGTCACTGGTCTTTTTGTGGCAATTTCCATGACTGCCGGTGGTGGTGCATGGGACAACGCCAAGAAATATATCGAGGATGGTAAGCACGGTGGAAAAGGTTCTGACGCACACCATGCTGCGGTTACCGGAGATACGGTAGGGGATCCATATAAAGATACCGCGGGCCCGGCAGTGAACCCGATGATCAAAATCACAAATATTGTGGCCTTACTATTGTTGGCAATGCTCGCATAGGGCAAAGCAATATAACGCTGATAAAAATCCCCCGGGGCGCAATACCCGGGGGATTTTGTTTTGAAAACTGATTATTGGGAAGCCTGTTTATTGAACCGGCCAAGGTTACCGATTATTTGTTCAATAACACCTAATTCACGTCCAGACGTTGGCGTTTTTCGACCTACCATTTCAATTTCTCGACCATCTTGCTTGCTATATCTCTGGATATATTCAATTTTGCCTAGGTCATTGAAATAGATAGCGACAATCTTTTGTTCTATTATGGATTCACGAAAGAAGGCCCATTGTTCGATTCGGCGGCCAATATAGTACCAAACCTCATTGTCAAAGGTGCCAACTGTGGATGGAGCCCCTAAGATATTCCGGACATAACTCTTTGAATGTTGTCCGATTTTAAGTTTTTCAAGTTGGCTAGGCGGCGGTATGTGACCACGATTCGTGGATCTTGGGGAACAGGCGGCACTCATTGCCAAAGCGCCGACGATTATGGCAATTAGAGCAAGTGACTTTCGCATATGATTGCGATCCGTTTCCATCATGCATTTTGCCTTTGAATGAATCATATTATACCGAAGTTGTCGCATTTTGACAGTTGTACGGAGTGAGACTTGTCTTTAGACCTCTACAAATGGCTAGATTATTAAATTGGCGCGTTCAGCCTAAAGTGGGCTACTGAAATTGATTTCCTTGTTTACAAAAAAATCGTCGAGCTTAACAGTTGCAGCTCGGGCATTATATACAACAATTGTCAATCAGTCGCGTGAGCCCGGATTCTTTACAATATGGGGTATCCCGGATACGCCGAATGGTCGGTTCGAGGTCTTGGCGCTGCATTTTTTTTTAGTCATGCACAGAATGCGGGGTGATAAAAATTGCGTTAAACTGGCGCGCAGCCTTTCAGAACAAGCGGTGTTGGATCTTGATCAAAACTTGCGTGAGATGGGTGTTGGGGATCTCTCTGTTGGGCGTAAGGTAAAATCATTGACGGAAGGCTTGTACGGACGCTTGAGCGTATACGCCGATGGAATGGCGCGTGAGGATGGTAGCCTAGGTGAAGAGTTGCGTCGCAATTTGTTCTCAGAAGGTGAAGCTGAAAATTCAGTAGTTCAGGCAGCTGAGTTGTATCTGAGGCGAGAAAGAAATTCCTTATTGGCGTGGGGCACGACGGACCTTCTTGCGGGCCGTGTTAGTTTTGGAAAAGGGCCCGTGGCGTAATTGGAAATGGTCAAAAATGAAAAAATTGAGTTTTCACGTATTCAGTCAATTGAAGAAATTGGCCGCGATGGGATTTTTCTAAAATTGTCAGCTGATGAATATGAGTCTGCGGCGCTCGCAGAACGGTTCGATATCATGAGTATTACCGGCCTTAAGGCAGAATTACATCTCCGGAGCGAACGAGGTGGTGATATTATTGCCGTGTCTGGGATGTTGGAGGCTCTGGTTGAGCAAGAGTGCGTAGTATCATTGGAGCCAGTTTCCTCAAAAATTTCCAGTAAGGTTGAGGAGCGTTTTGCGAATAATACAGAGATCGCAGACGATATATTTGTTTCGATGGACGAATCTGAAGCAATTGATGATCTACTTGTTGGTAATGAGGTTGATTTAGGGGAAATGTTGGCACAATGCCTGTATTTGGCATTGGATCCTTATCCGCGCAAAGACGGCGTTATAATAAAAGAAGAATTAGAGTCAGTGGCAAAGGATGTCGGATCGAATCCATTCTCTGTTCTTGAGAAACTCAATGCAAAAGAAAAATTTTAGTGGGCATCGGCGGCTTGCCGTGCCGGCTGATTTTGGCTATTAAGGCGCGATTTTGCCATGAGGCATCCAAAAATTTTTGAGAGAATTTGATCGATGGCCGTACCCAAAAAAAAGGTATCCAAGTCGCGACGGAATAAGCGTCGCGCGCACGATTCGCTGAAAATTATGAGTTATACCGAATGCCCTAACTGCGGAGAATTGAAGCGGCCTCACCACGTTTGTGGTGCTTGCGGATTTTATGACAGCCGTGAGGTTGTCGAAGTCGCCGCAATCTGATTCAATGTAATCTTGCATTTGGGCGATCGCATTGTGTCAGACCGACTGGTCATTGCGCTCGATGCGATGGGCGGGGATAAGGCTCCCGAAGTCGTAATCGACGGCGCTGAAATAGCGCGAGAACGTTTTCCGGACATTAATTTTTTAATGTTCGGAGATCAGCCTCGAATAGAGCCGCTTGTCAGAAAACACCCCAAACTCGCTTTTGTGACCGAATTCCGGCATACGACACAAGTGGTTAGTAGTGAAGACAAGCCCTCCACCGCGCTGCGGTCAGCGCGCGAATCGAGTATGCGTCTAGCGATAAATGCTGTGCGTGACGAGGAGGCAAGTTCTGTTATTTCTGCGGGCAATACGGGTGCGTTGATGGCCATTGCCAAATTTGTATTAAAGACGCTTCCCGGTATAACTCGACCTGCGATAACGACCTATTATCCCACCATGCGAGGTGAAAGCTGCATGTTGGACCTCGGGGCCAATGTTCAATGTGATGCTGAGAATTTGGTGCAGTTTGCAGTAATGGGCGAGGTGTTCGCCCGAACGGTGCTTGGAATTGAGGAACCAACGATTGGATTGTTAAATGTTGGTGTAGAGGCGTTAAAAGGCTCGGAGGAGGTGCGTGAAGCCGCTGCAATTCTTAAAGAAACTCCATTGCCAATCGAATTTATGGGATTCGTTGAAGGTGATGACATCCCTGCCGGCACGGTGGACGTTTTTGTAACCGATGGATTTAGTGGAAATATTGCGCTTAAGACGGCTGAAGGGATGACAAAACTCTATACGAGCTTCCTCAAGGAAGCGTTTAATAGTAGCCTTTCAGCCAAAGTCGGTTACTTCTTTATCCGGCGTGCTTTAAATAATTTACGTAAACGCACGGATCCGCGGCGTTATAACGGTGCGATGTTACTGGGGTTGAACGGGATTGTGGTCAAAAGTCACGGTGGTACAGACAGTATCGGTTTTGCCAATGCGATTGGTGTGGGCGTCGATATGGCGCAACATGGTTTTATCTCGAAGATCAAACAGGATTTTGAGAGATTAAAGGACGGACAAAACGAACAGAAAAAGGCAGCCGTTTCCTAATATGCGCCGCTCTCAAATAATCGGTT
>PBOZ01000036.1 GCA_002724555.1 Rickettsiales bacterium | reverse complement strand
TCCACCATGAGTGACGTGTTCCCGATAAAAATCGTTGAAGCCTTCCCAGGGAATAGCAGCTTTCAAGTGAGGCGGATTTTCAGAAGCCCCCAACCATTGCGTCGCAGCCAAGTAAGAAACCCCATTGGACCCTACATTGCCATCACACCATTCTTGTTCTGCAATCCATTCGACAAGGTCATAAAAGTCCCTGGCGATTTGTGGATCGAAATGGGCGAAGTGAGCACCCTCGCTTTGGTTGGTTGCTCTGCAGTCGGCGCCGACAACGATATAACCATTTGGTACCCAGTAAACGGGATCCGGCATTTCCCAACCAGTATATTCAGAGAACGGCAACGGCCCGACATTCGGGATTCTTTCAAATTGTTTGTCCGGTGGGTAAGAATGTTTGCCATAGGGCGCAAGACTCAAAATTGCAGGATATTTCCCAGGCTTAGCTGGCCGAAAAACGTTGGTCATGAGACGGATTCCGTCACGCATATGAGCGGCGACATCCTCCTCAAAAATTATCTGTGCTTCTTTATCGACACCGTAAGTATTACGTGTCCTCGTTTCGGAAACGTTTATGGTTTTTACCTTTGTTTCTGGAATCATAATGCCTCTCTCTATTTTCTTTAGTTTACAGCATATTATTTTTGATTAAAAACCAAGGTTATTTTGTGGCACCCCGTGACAACAGCATAACGACAGGAATCGATGCTAATGCCCCAATCATGATCAAGTAAAAATCGTTAAAAAAACCGATAGACATTGCTTGCCGACCGATCTCTGTGTCCAGCAAACGAAGTCCCTCTGCGGAATTAAGATCCCAATTTTCTGGCAACCAGGGTTCTCGCATTATTTCAGTATAAGGGTTTGCCCTCTCTGACATATAGGCATGCGCTGTTGATTGCGATCGCGAAAGGATGCTGATGACAACAGAAACTCCAATACCACTGCCATAGTTTCGAAAGAGGCTGGTAAATGTTGATGCTTCGGTTCTGAGGTTAGATGGCAACGTCCAAAAGGATACAGCTGTGAGTGGGACCCAGATCGCCCCAATTCCAATTCCATTAAAGACTGCTGCTATAATGAAATCCCAAATCCCGACGTCGACGGTGAAGTTAGACATGCGCCAAGCCGAAAATGCTACACACAAAAATCCAAAAATAATGACGGCTCTTGGATCGACTCTATTTGATAACCGTCCCGCAACCACAAGACCGATCAAAGTGCCAACGCCTCTAGGCATCATGACCATAGCAGCCATCAAGATTTGAAAGCCTCTCAAGTTCTGCAGGAAGAGTGGCATAATAACGTTCATTGACAGGACCAAGAAGCCAAGCATGAACTGAAACAAAATCCCCAACATCAGGTTTTTATCTCTAAATATACCGGGGCTTATAAACGGGGTCGGTGTCGTCAAACTATGCATAATAAAGAGATACAAACCAAGAACAACGGAACCCATTGTTATGATAATATAATTGGACCCAAACCAACCTTCAATTTCACCGCGATCCAGCGTTAATTGCAGAGAGGCCAGTGCAAGAACTAGGAATACATATCCAAGAATATCGAAATGTTTTTTGTTATCTACCACTGTTTCCTTAACGGAAACTGTGGCACCAAGAACGCCAAGAATAGCAAACGGTGTGGAGACGTAGAATACCCAACGCCAGCTGAATTCATCGGTCAACCAACCGCCGATCACGGGACCCATCACTGGTGCAAACATCACGCCCGTACCCCAAATAGCTAATGCCTGGCCATGGCGCTCACGTGGATAAGAATCTAGCATTAGGGCCTGCGAAATTGGCACGATAGGTGCAGAAAACATGCCCTGGAGACCTCTAAAAAACATGATTTCAGGAATAGATTCAGCATTCCCAGACATCAAGGAACAGAACGCAAACCCCATCAAGGCGAAAATAAAAAGGCGCTTGCGACCGATGCGCGAGGCTAACCAACCCGTGGCGGCCATCGATGATGCTTGCATCATAAAGTAGGTAGTGACTACCCAAGACACCTGATCCTGGTTTGCGGAAAGCCCCCCCTGCATATGTGGTAATGCGATTGCCGCTATATTAATATCGAGCACAATAACCGTCGTTGCCATCATCGCGGTTGCTGTAATCAGAGGCCGGTTAATCCCTGAAAACTTATCTGCTTCCTCAGTAGTCGACGCCATGGGGGCCGCCAATCAGCTGCCATTGCCAATTTTAGCAAAAGCAGCCCTTATAATTCCTACCAAGGTACGCTTCCGCTTAGTGTCAATAATTACCGAAACCGTCATACCAGCCCGTAATTCTGGGCTCGTTTTTCGTTGCGCCAACTCAATACGCACAGGCACACGTTGGACCACTTTAACCCAGTTTCCACTCGCGTTCTGAGGTGGCAAGACCGATAATTCACCGCCTGTTGAGGGGCTAATTGAGCTAATTAAAGCCTCGAACTCATTATCTGGATATGCATCCACAGTGAGGCTCACTTTTTGCCCCGTGCGAACATGGGTAATTTCAGTTTCTTTTAGATTAGCTTCGACCCAGGTCTCATTCGTTTGAATTATAGGGATGACCGGCCTACCTTTTTCAACATATTCCCCGGTCTGAAGAGAAACCTTGCCAACAATGCCGCCGGCTGGAGCCCGTATCTGTGTTCTTCGCAAGTTAAGTACTGCGCTGTGTAACTTAGCCTCTGCTTCAAGATACATAGGGTGCTGGCTAGAAGGAATATTATATTTTCCTCCTAAACGGGCCAACACCTGTGATATTTTCTGTTCCAGCGTTCGGGTCAACTGACGCGCTTTTGTTAGGTTACGCTCTGCTTCGTCATATCTCGCACGTGAAGCAACCCCGCGAGCTGATAATTTGCGTTGCCGATCAAAAACTCGTTTAAAATATGCAACTTCTTGCCGTGCATCCACTCGCTCAGCTACAACCTGCCTATATTCAGCTCTTAAAGCCTGTAATTTATTCCGTATACCACCAAGTTCAGCCTCCGCCCTAGCGACATTAATTCGATATGGTTCTGGATCGAGAGTAAACAAAAGATCACCAGGTTTGGTTATGTCATTTTCCCTAACCAGCACCCGAATTGCACGGCCATCTATATCGGAACTCACTGCCAAATGATGCGCCTTAACATAGGCGTTTTCTGTTGTCACATACCGGGTACTTTTAACCCAGAAGTGACCTCCAACAGCGACCGTTGAAAGAGGGATAACACCTAGCAAGAATAGTCGAAACAAAAATTTTTGACCAAAGCTCATGGTTTCACTCAGGCCCATCATCCAAATTAAGCAATTCAGACAAATTAGATTTAACTTGTAACAAAGCGGCGTTTAACTGACCGGCTTCTTTCCTATTCAATCCTGAAATCGCAGCATCCAGGACTTCATCCGCAAGCGAAAACATTTGATCAAGAACAGGCCCAGCCCTTTTCGTTAAAAACACGCGCTTACTCCGAGCATCATTTACATCGCCACGCCTCGTAACCCACATTTTTTCTTCCAGGCGCTCAAGTAACTTTCCAAGGGTCGGTTTTTTAATCTCGAGTTGCGCAGCAAGCTCGGTTTGTGTGCAGCCTTCAATTCGACTTAAGCGAGCGAGTACGAGCCATTGGGCACGTGTTAGTCCCAAAGGCTCTACTCGCCGGTCATAAACTGTCCGCAACATTCGTGACACGTCACCGATTAAATAACCGACATGGTCGGGTGGTTGCCGAAGGCTCATTGACTTAATTCCTGTTTAAAAATTCCGAAAATTAAATAATAAGTTAGCTTATAATAAGTTAGCTTATAGTAAGCAAGCTTATTATTTATAGGATTTGAAAATTCTTTGCCGGTCCATCGGTTTTAATGGCGTCGATCAGATTTTGGCCCTTCGATTTCAGGCAACAAAATATAAGAGATAGACTGGTTAAGCGATCGGAAGCCAAACCGCCAAAATAAACGGCTAGAAATTTGATAACCCAAGTTTTATCGAACGTATCTCTCTCACGATTTAAGAGATAGACTAATTAAAAATAGTATGTCTTTTGCCCTTGAAAGATTATGAATATGGCCAAAACTGGCAGTAGCGCTGTATTCCGCACACTCCAAATTCCAAATTTCCGGAATTATATGGCAGGCAATTTTGCCTCCCAAGCCGGGATGTGGGTACAAAGAATTGCTGTGGGATGGCTCACTTGGGAATTGACTAATAGTCCAACCTGGCTTGGCGCTATGGCTATGGCTGACTTTTTCCCAAACGTAATCATAGCACCCCTTGCCGGGGCGCTCGCAGATCGTTGGGACCGGCTAAAAGCTGTCAGGCTTTATGTAACAATTTCAGCCGTCATTTCGTCTATCATCGTATGGTTGACTGTAATAGGTGAAATTAATGTCTACCTACTTTTTATCTTAGTTTTATTAAACGGCATAGTAATGTCATTCAATTACCCGGTAAGGCTATCAATAATTCAATCTCTTGTCGGCCGAGAAGCATTGACGTCAGCTGTGAGCATCAGTGCAATCGTGTTCAATGTAGCCCGTATAGGAGGTCCTGCTTTCGCGGGTCCTGCAATCGCAATTTGGGGTGTCGGTCCAGTTTTAACCTTCACTGTTGTTGCTGACTTCGTGTTTGTCGCTACGCTTTACAAAATACAGCTTCTACGCAGCACAACAAAAAAGTCTACAGAAGAAACGACGTTAGGCGTTGAAATTATGGATGGATTTCGTTACGCCTTCAAACACCCTGGCATAGGTCCCCTACTGATAATTTTGGTTATGATGGCAATATTTGGCAGGCCATTTATCGAACTCCTGCCTGGATTTGCAGATAAAATATTTAGCCGAGGTGTAGATGGGTTTGCCTGGCTTACATCAATTCTTGGGGTGGGGTCATTTATTGGTAGCATCTCCCTAGCTAAACGTGACGGCGTAAAGGGCCTTACACGTATTTTAATTTTTAACACGCTGGTACTCTCACTCGCGGTGATTGGCTTCGCGGCTACGGATAATTTTTGGATAGCTATGTTCTTCACCGCAGTCGTTGGTTACGCCATTGTCGCCATTGGTGTTATAGAGCAAACCCTCATCCAGGTGGCTGTTGATGATTCAATGCGGGGGCGTATGTTGAGTTTTTATACTCTCATCGCACGTGGGTGCCCCTCCATTGGGGCGCTACTAATGGGGTGGCTATCATCTTTTTATGGATTACAGCCCCCAATTATCGCTGGTGCTGTTATATGTATCGGTATTTGGGCCTGGTCCCGAAGACGCCTGACAATGTTGGAAAACTCTCTGGAATTCTATCCAGAGGAACAAAAAGACGGTTAACAAATTTCGTCTAATCCCATCGCCTTTTTTATAACCTCGAAACTGTAACCCCGACGCTGAAGCCAAGCTATATCACGACGCGCTGTAGTTTCATCCTCACGTCCAGTTCGAAACCCTCCTCTTTTTGACCGTTCAAGAGCCGCTAATGCCATATCCAGCGCAATTTCAGGGGCTTCGATGTCATCGACACCAATTTCTGGCAAGGCATCCTGAACCGCAGACCGAAGCTCTCCTTTAACCTCCTCACTCTTAACCATAGAGGCTTGTGATGCCTTATAAACTGCCCTTGCTGCTGAATACCCGGACCGCAATGCGGACCTTAATTTAGCCGAAGCTGCCTCTTTATCATTAACATAACCAAAATCGGCCATCTTTATTGACAAATCGGGAATTAAGTCAAAAAGTTCCTGACGCGCCTCGCTATCCTTAACCTCGCGATAAACACTCTGCTTTAAATAATCTTCTAATTTTGATTTAGAGACGACGTACCGTTGACAATAATAGATTGCAATATTCTGCAGCCGTTTCTCCGTCATCTTCCGAAGCTTTTTTTGCCGCTTTTTCTTTAAAGTTATTTGTCGAACCCTCAATCACCGGCAGTTTCGCGCAAGGTTGCTTCCAAAAGTTCAAGGGCAGCCGAAGCAAAATGCCACATATTCTGCTCGCGTTGGTCACTTTCAGTCTCAATAGTGATTGCAATTTCGATAGGACCCGCAATTGCAATACAGCAATGCCCGGCACTATCCCCGTAGCTGTTGTTGCTTGGGCCACTGGCGCCAGTCTCGCATAATGCCCAATCTGTACTTAACCGCTCTCTCATCGCCTGAGCAGCTATCAAGGCATATTCTTCGCATGACCCACGCATTGTTGCGGCCTTCTCAGGGAGACCTAACAACCCACGGCGCGCATCGCGGGTATAGATTACGCCTCCCCCAACGAAGTAGTCTGATGCCCCAGGGATCGATAGTAAAGAAGCGGAGATAAGACCACCCGCAGACGATTCCACAACAGAGACCTTACATTTCCGCTTTTTTAACAGAGCAGCCACATTGGCAGCCATCGCTGTAAGTTCCATCTTCAAATCCATACTTAGTTAAAATACATTTATAATGTCGCGTTTGCTGAGTTGAAGCTACGATTTGGTGTCAATCCTGCGAATAACTACCTCAGTCGATTGGTAACAGCGGTTCCTTGCCTGGGTGCAGTTGTATGTCAAACGCCGTAAGTAAAGCACCTGTCGCCGCGTAACTCCCTACGACAGAAACTATATCGACGAGCATTTTAGTGCCAAAAATTTGATGAGCCTTTGCGAAGGTCTCTGGTTCCACCTTTCGGGCACCCATAAGCTCGCGGCAAAAAGCTATTACCACAGCGTCGGTTTCATCAAGACCATCAATGGGCTTTCGGTACTTAATGATGTCAACAATTTCCTGCGAGATCTCAACTTTTAATGCTGCAGGCTCGTGCGCCACCCACTCAAACTGATGGTTAAGCTCACGTGCCGTGGAGAGGATCGCTAACTCTCGAACACGTTTACTGATTCCGGATTCGTGACGGAGATAGTGATTTACTTCCTGAGTTAAACGGGAGAGCTTTGGGCTGTGTAACCTTATGCCACCAGGCCCTCTAATCCCGACATATGTATCTCCGTCTGGATCCAAAAAATGGTCAAAAATTTCCTTAGCATCATCATCCAGCGCCTCACGTTTTGGTAAAGGGAGGCGAAAACCGGAATCTTTATATACGTCGGGTGGAAGTGTTGGTTCTGTCATCAAATTCCCTATTACTTTTCGGTCATTCTTGTAGACGGACGAGCCAAGCCATCGCGATGGCTACCTGTTTTTTCCGCCTTGTCGGTACCTCGGATATTCATCTCAATGGTCGTGGAGCTTGTCTTATTAACAATTCCGTAAGGCTTATCACCTTTGACCGTCAGCCTTTCCATTCTCCTGCGATGAGGTAAATAATCGCGCGGGGCGTAATGTTGCGTGGAACGGTTATCCCAAATTATGATCATGTTTGGTTCCCAGCAAACTCGGTACTGGTACTCTGGCACCTCGGGAAGTTGGTAGAGCATATTAAGAATTTGATCACTTTCAAAGTCTCTTACGCCTCTAATGTATTTCGTGGTTTGTGGGCTAACATAGATCAGGG
>PBOZ01000035.1 GCA_002724555.1 Rickettsiales bacterium | reverse complement strand
TACTTTTGAGTTGTTGAATTTCATCGGCAGAGCGCTGTACTGCCTGCTGGACGGCGGCATCTTTCTCGAAGCGAAGGCTTTCTAGCTCATCCCGCAGGCTTGTTGCAGTACTTTTGAGTTGTTGAATTTCATCGGCAGAGTGCTGCACTGCCTGCTGGACGGCGGCATCTTTCTCGAAGCGGTTCGCCTCTAGTTGACCTCGGATTACACCAATTGTTTCACGCAAGTGTCGAATATGCATCTCTGCATTATGGTGTTCGGCGTCTTTCCCAAGATTTGCTATTGGCTCATTGCTCATAAGAATAATATTTTAATGCGGATAAGTGCCTGCCTCAATAAACTCCTTTGACAGTGTATAATCAACAGAGTTTGCTATCTTTCCTGCGGATGTCGTATTGTTTATCCCTCAGGCTGGGGTGCCGGTGTCAGCTGGCTGAGAGTAGACCCATGGAACCTGATCTGGCTCGCACCAGCGCAGGGAGTCCGACGTGAACCGTCCGACAACCTTAATGAAGAGACAAAAGATTGCCATCATTGGAGGTGGTGTTTGTGGTTTGGGTATTGGCTGGCGTTTGGCTCAAGCTGGCTGTGAAGTGCATGTTTTTGATCGAGGGGAAGCGGGTAAAGGTGCCAGTTGGGCGGCGGCCGGTATGCTCGCAGCCCGCGCTGAGGCTGAGCCTGGTGAAGAGCTCCTTTTGGCGCTTAACACGCACGCGCAGGCAATGTGGCCAGCATTTAGGCATGATTTGGAAGCGGTAACAGGGCGGTCGATTGGCTATCGCGATGAAGGCACGTTGATCGTTGCACCAAATAGAGACGATGCTGAACAACTTCGTTTTACTTATGAATACCAAAAGCGCCAGGGCCTGGACGTCGAATGGCTGACACCGCGGCAAGTTAGCCAAAAAGAACCGTATTTAGCACCGGGTATTAGGGCAGGTGTTTATAGCCCTAGTGATCATCAGGTTGATAATCGGGCCCTTACCGTCGCGCTTAAAGTCGCGTTCTTGTCGGCTGGTGGAAAACTGCGTGAAAATACGACCGTTGAGTCGGTTAATATTACCGGGGCAAAGGTAACAGGGGTTCTTGTTGATGGTGAGACTGAAAATGCGGACGCGATTGTGCTAGCTGCCGGTGCTTGGTCACATGAAATAAATGGTATACCAGACGATATGCGTCCGCCAGTTCGTCCGTTAAAAGGCCAAATGTTAGCGCTTAAAATGGATCTTAACTATCCTATATTACAGCACGTTTTATGGGCGCCAGAGGGGGTTTACCTGGTGCCGCGCGGAGATGGGCGGTTACTGATCGGCGCGACGGTGGAAGAAAGAGGCTTTAACAAGGATCTGACGGCGGGCGGATTGTTGCATTTATTGCGGGAGACTTGGGAAGTATTGCCCGGTATCGACGAGCTTCCTGTAATTGAGACTTGGGTTGGATTTCGGCCAACCAGCCGTGATGATGCGCCAATCCTGGGGCCGACGGAAATCGATGGTCTGATTGTTGCCACCGGGCATCATCGCAATGGAATTTTGCTTTCACCGCTTACAGCGAACGCCGTGAGCCACTATATCCTAACTCAAGAGCTTACAGATGGTATTGAACCCTTTGGGCCAAAGCGATTTGGCAATATATCACATGTGGCGGGTTTCATTGAGCGGCCTGCAGGAATGGGCGAATGAGCTGGACTATTACGGTCAATGGCGAAGTTAAATCTTCGACGGTCGAGACTATAGCAGAGCTTTTGGCTGCAGAAGGTATTGATCCGGCTGCGCAGTTTTTGGCAGTTGCGATCAACGGTGATGTAGTACCGCGTTCGAAGTGGTTGGCCGCTAAGATTCGTCCTGGTGATGCTGTTGAAATCGTTACTCCAGCTCCGGGTGGATGAAAATCAAGGAGACCTAGGATGGTGAACGGTCAAAAAGACCGACTGACGATTGCGGGAAAAAGTTTTGATTCCCGGTTATTGATTGGGAGTGCGACCTATCCAAACAGTCAGATCATGTTGGATTCAATACGGGCAAGTCGTGCGCAGATTGTTACCGTTGCAATCCGCCGGGTTTCTTTGGAGGGCGGCGCGGAAACGGTGGTGGATCTTTTATCAGGTGAATTTCACATTTTGCCGAACACGGCGGGTTGCTACACAGCGCGCGATGCGGTTTTGACAGCGCAATTGGCTCGAGAGGCCCTGAAAACTAATTGGGTGAAGCTTGAGGTGATTGGTGATCGGGAGACCCTTTATCCGGATGCAGAGCATCTCCTGCAAGCCGCAGAGAACCTTGTTGAAGATGGGTTTATCGTGATGCCCTATTGCACAGATGATCCAATTTTGTGCCGCAAGTTGGAGGATATTGGGTGCGCAGCCATCATGCCGCTCGGCTCTCCAATTGGGTCAGGTATGGGAGTCGTAAATCCCTATAATTTGGAAATCATTCGGGCGCAGACCAGTGTGCCATTGATTGTAGATGCGGGAATTGGCACAGCATCGGATGCAGCCCTGGCCATGGAGCTGGGTTGCGACGGTGTTATGCTGGCGTCTGCTGTTGCTAAGGCACGTGACCCAATTGGGATGGCTAATGCGATGCGACACGCGATCGAGGGTGGTCGATTGGCGCATCTTTCGGGACGAATTCCGCGGAAACGGCATGCAGAGGCATCTAGCTCGCAAAGAGGTGTGATCGGGACGTGAATTGTCTTCCCGATCCACCGCTGCTCGTAATTACCGATCGTACTATGGTGCGGGTATCTCTGGAGATAGCCCTGGAAAGGGCGTGCGCGGGTGGTTGTCGCTGGATGATGGTCCGCGAAAAAAGTTTAAATGAGGCGGAGCGTCTGTCTTTGGTGAAAACTGTGATGCGAATAGCTGAACCGTTTGGTGCGAAGGTCATTGTTAATACAGACCTTAAAGCGGGCGCAATGGCTGATGGTGTTCATCTGCCGCAGGGCAAGCCATTTATCAAAGCAAGAGCTGCGCTTGGGTATGAGAAAATAATCGGAGTATCGGCACACACGATTAGCGAGGTGCGTGCGGCTGCCGCTTTTGGAGCAGATTATGTGACGATCAGCCCGATATTTCCAACAGAGAGCAAACCTGGGTATGGACCGTCTTTGTGTTTGGAAGGATTGAAAATAGCTGCAAAACAAGCGAAAATCCCGCTCATTGCGCTGGGTGGTGTGACCGCTACAAACGCGTATGCTTGCCGTCGGGCTGGTGCTGCCGGTGTTGCTGTGATGGGCACTGTTATGCGGGCGAGCGACCCCGCAATTACCGTTCACGATATTCTAAAACAGTGGTATGCGGGAGATGAAAAATCAGCATAATGTAGTTTATAGACGTCCTGAATTCTAAATAATGGCAATTAGTTTATCATAGGGGCCAGCCTTTGTTAGAAAAGTTTCAAGCTATTCATAAAAATTGTTTAGAAGCAGCGCCTACTGACGCTGCGAACTTGTGGCATTAATCTCATTGCATATGTCCGGTTTTATAAACTTTTAGTGATATCGGCTTGTGGTTTAAGCACTCTCGCATTTACATTTACAGCTCACTTGTAAGTGCGTCTGTCTCTTTATCATCCCAGGAGCTAAATCTTGCCGTTCAATCTTGCCGCCCGCATCACGGGTAAAACAATCCCCCTTACAGCATTGACCGAGGACGGTCTCACAGCATGGTTGGCGAAGGCGGATAAGACGACATCTACCTGGGTAGAGGCTGCCCATTTCACCGCTGCTGCTGGCGAAACGCTCTTGCTGCCGCGAGGCGATGGCGAGGTCGCCGGCGCGCTTTTAGGGGTGGAAGATGCAAACGATGTTTGGTCCTGGAGCGCGGCTGTCGAGACACTACCACCTGGCCGCTACGCGCTGGCTAAAAGCATGGCTAAAAGTCAAGCAACTAATGCCGCACTTGGGTGGGCTCTCGGCACATACAGTTTTGACCGCTATTCGAAAATGAAGTTACCAGAGGCTGAACTTGTTTGGCCGGCTAAAGCGGACCGTGGTGCTGTCTTGGGAGCGGCGAGCTCGGTGGCTTTGACTCGCGATTTGATAAACATGCCGTCCTCTGACATGGGGCCAGCGGAGTTAGCGGGGGCGGCGCGTAATCTCGCGCGCGAATTTAAGGCAAAGTTCACTGTCATCGTTGGTCAAGACCTCCTCCGGAAGAACTTCCCGATGGTTCACGCGGTAGGCCGCGCATCCGATCGTGCTCCGCGGCTGATAGATATTCGGTGGGGGAAAGCCAACGATCCAAAAGTGACGATTGTTGGTAAGGGTGTTTGTTTTGATAGCGGAGGGCTCGACCTGAAGCCGCCGGCGGGCATGAAATTAATGAAGAAAGACATGGGTGGAGCGGCGAATGCGCTTGGTCTCGCGCGGATGATAATGATGGCGGGCCTGCCAGTGCGGCTGCGGGTTTTGGTGCCAGCGGTTGAGAATAGCGTTTCTGGCAATGCATTCCGGCCATTGGATGTGCTGCGAAGCCGCGCTGGAATCACAGTGGAGATCGGCAACACTGATGCAGAGGGTCGTCTCATTCTCGCTGACGCCCTTTTTGAAGGTGCCGCGGAGAAACCTGAGATGATGGTTGATTTCGCGACTTTGACGGGCTCGGCGCGCGTTGCACTTGGACCAGAGCTACCCGTAATGTTTGCCAACAACGACGAACTTGCAGCCGATCTTGCAAAACACGGTGCGAGAGTCGGCGATCCTGTATGGCGCTTGCCTCTATGGAAACCGTATCGGCGGACGCTCAAGAGCAATGTCGCCGACCTTAATAATATAGGCGAGATGTCACAGGGCGGCGCGATCACGGCAGCGTTGTTTATGAACGAGTTTGTCGATTCTGGGGTGCCCTGGGCGCATTTCGATATTATGGCGTGGAATACTTCGTCAAGACCGGGCCGGCCAGCCGGGGGTGAGGCAATGGCAATACGGGCTGCTTTTGCGACGATTGTTGCCCGGTTTGGATCGGTCTAAGTCTAGCAAACGATCGATTGTTCGGGCTATCCTAGCTAATCTGCTAAAGTTTTCATCTACTCTGCGGGAAATACGCGCGCGTTATAGGTTTCCCAAACTATTTTTTTAGTATCCGACTTTAAGATTTACGATGTTGTGGGGCTGCTTACCCTCCATCACTCGCTTTAGGTTGGCGGCGACTTCCCGAGCACCCGTTAATGATCCTGTAATAGCGGCATTGTGTGGTGTGATTGTGACTTTAGGGTGTTCCCATAGTGGGCTGTCGTACGGTAAGGGTTCCGTCGTGAAGACGTCCAGTACTGCTTCCGATAATTGGCCTGCGTCCAAGGCTGCAATGATATCGGCCTCGACTTGTAGACCTCCTCGGCCAGCATTTATCAGGCCGGCGCCACGCGTCAGTTTCGCAAACAGTGTTGCGTTGAGTATACCGCGGGTCGCATCGGTTAGCGGCAGAAGGACGATCAAGATTTCAGTCCGCGAGAGAAAGGCGTCGATTCTGTTGGTACCATGAAAATTAGCCACGCCGGCCATTTCTTTTGGTGTGCGGGTCCAGGATGCGACGTCAAAACGAAGCGCGGTTAGAGCGTTTGCCGCGTCACTGCCGAGCATTCCGAGGCCCATCAAGCCGACCCGACGTTGAGGTGCGAGGGGTGTTGTGATTTGGTGCCAGTTTTTTCTGGCTTGCTGTATTTCAAGTTCCCGTTGCCGTCGGTGCAGGCGCAGCGTATGAAGTGCTACATATTCAGTCATTCCAATGACGAGCGCTTCCTCAACCATGCGGACCACGGGCACGTTTTTGGGTAATTCCGGATCGTCTAATAAAGCGTCAACTCCGGCGCCGAGGGAGAAGATATATTCGAGATTTGGGAAACGGCGCTTTAGCTGCCCCGGAGGAGGGTTCCAGACGAGGGCGAATTTAACGTCGGCGTCGTTGCCCGTCTCGTTCCAATGCCGCAGTGGCATTTCAGGTATTGCGCGGTGCAGGTGTTTTGCCCAGTCATCCCAGCGGTCGGAAGAGGAATAGAAGATTAGGGTCATTGCCTGGCTCCATTCTCTATTCGTTGATGATACCCGCTTCGATCGCTTCTTCGGAAGATTCTAGATCGAATGCGGCGGCTATTAATGCGCGGGTGTAGGGATGCTCAGGATTATCAAACAGGTGAACGGTTGGACCCTGATCCACAACTTTGCCAGCCCGAAGCACAAAAACGTAGTCCGATAGTGCCCGCACCACCCGCAGATCGTGACTGATGAACATATAGGCGAGATTGTGTTCCAACTGAATTTTGCGTAACAAGTTGACAATCTGTGCTTGCACGGACCGGTCTAGGGCAGAGGTTGGTTCATCCAGGACAAGGAATTTTGGTTTCAAGACGATGGCCCGTGCAATGGCAATCCGTTGGCGCTGCCCTCCGGAAAATTCGTGCGGATAACGGTGCCGGTTGGCTGGGTCCAACTCCACTTCTTCAAGCACTTCAACGACCATATTGTCTCTACTGGCCTGTGTTTCCCCCAAGCCATGAACCTTCAAACCTTCTTCGATGATCTGGCCAACCGACATGCGAGGGCTAAGGCTCCCAAATGGGTCTTGAAAAACGACCTGCAACTCACGGCGCAGCGGTTGCATCTCCCTTGAGCTAAGTCCTTGTATATTGCATCCGTTAAAATAAATAGACCCGCTGCTTCGCTCTAGTCGAAGTAAGGCCATACCGAGTGTAGTCTTGCCTGATCCTGATTCGCCAACAACCCCTACAGTTTCTCCTTGGCGCACGGTAAACGAGATTCCGTCAACCGCTTTGATGTGATCCACGGTTCGGCGCAGCAGACCTTTCTTGACTGGAAACCAAACCCGCACATTTTCTCCTGAAAGCACTACGCTGCGTTCTTCGGATACTGGCGGTTTAGTTCCTGACGGTTGCGCTTCCAGCAGCTGTTTTGTGTAGTCGTGTGATGGTGTCGAGAAGACCTTACTTGTCTGGCCTTCTTCGACGATCTCTCCTTCTTTCATAACACAGACTCGATTGGCAACCTTGCTAACGATGCCGAGGTCGTGGGTAATGAATAGCATGGCCATACCGAAATCTGACTGTAACTTTGCTAGGAGCCGCAAGATCTGTGCTTGGATGGTCACATCGAGTGCCGTTGTTGGCTCGTCTGCGATCAATAAGTCGGGTTCGTTGGCGAGCGCCATGGCGATCATGACGCGTTGGCGTTGACCACCGGACAACTCATGTGGATAAGCGGTTAGACGCTGTTCTGCGTCACGGATGCCAACCAGGTCTAAAAGCCGTAAGACTCGCGAACGTGCCACGTTGGCGGGGACGCCCTTGTGCAGCAAGAGGACTTCGCAAACCTGCTTTTCAATCGTATGAACTGGGTTAAGTGAGGTAGTCGGCTCTTGGAAGATCATACCGACGCGATCGCCCCGAATACGTTGCAACTTACCTTGTGGTGCACCGACCAGCTCTTCACCGCGAAACTTGATGGAGCCCGCTGGGTGGCTTGCTTTTGGATAAGGCAGGAGCTGCATCACGGACAGGGCCGTGACTGATTTGCCCGATCCGGATTCACCAACTAGTGCAAGTGTTTCCCCCCGCGCAATGTCGAAGCTGATGTTGCGCACGGCCCTCACCGGTGCCCCGGGTATATTAAAATTAACCGAAAGGTTACGGACTGAAAGGAGAGCTTCTTCACTCATCCTTGCACCTTGCGCGGATCGAATGCATCACGCACCGCTTCTCCGATGAAAACTAACAGGGAAAGCATGGCCGCGACCACGACAAATGTCGAAATGCCAAGCCATGGTGCTTGCAAATTATCTTTGCCTTGCTTCAAGAGCTCCCCTAACGAAGGCGAACCCGGTGGTAACCCGAATCCCAGGAAGTCGAGCGATGTCAGCATAACAACGGAACCTGAGGTAATGAAAGGCAAGAATGTAAGGGTCGCGACCATCGCGTTCGGGAGAACATGGCGATACATAATGACGCTATCGCTTACACCAAGGGCGCGGGCAGCCTTTACATACTCGAAATTTCGCGCTCTAAAAAATTCTGCGCGTACAACACTTACGAGTGCTGTCCAGCTAAACAAAAGCATTAGTCCCAATAGCCACCAGAAACTCGGCTGGACGACGCTCGCTAAAATAATCAACATGAATAGCACTGGCATGCCATTCCAAATCTCGATAAGGCGCTGGCCAATCAAATCAGTTAGGCCACCAAAATAACCCTGCAAAGCGCCGACGCTGATGCCCACGATTGAACTAAGGATCGTTAAAACCAGGCCGAATAGAACTGAAATACGGAAACCGTAAATCATACGCGCCAAAACGTCACGTGCCTGATCGTCGGTACCAAGCCAATTCTGTGTTGTCGGTGCGGAGGGCGCCGGTTTCTGCAGATTTGTGATATGAGTGTGATAGCTATAGGGAATTAGCGGCTTAATCATCCAACCCTTTCCCTCGATAAGCTCTTTTAGGTAGGGGTCGGCGTAATCCGCTTCTGTTTCGAAATCGCCCCCAAACGCGGTTTCCGGATAAACACTAAAAACCGGTGTGTAGAATGCCCCGTCGAAATAGATTAAAAGTGGTTTGTCGTTGGCAATAACCTCTGCGAAGAGCGAGACCATGAAAATAATGGTGAAGATCCAGAGCGACCAATAGCCGCGCTTGTTTGCCTTAAAACTGTTAATGCGTCGTCGATTTAGCGGGGTAATCTGAAAACCGATAAAATAGTTTTTTTGGGCGTCCACGCTCAAACCTCTCGGCTTTCAAAGTCGATACGGGGATCGATCAGCGTATAGGTTACGTCACTAATGATATGGAGGACCAAACCCATCAAAGTGAACACGTAAAGTGTACCAAACATAATGGGGTAGTCGCGATCGATAACTGCTTCGAATCCAAGAAGCCCAAGACCATCGAGCGAAAAAATTACCTCAATCAAAAGTGAGCCGGTAAACAACATACCGATAAAGGCGGCAGGGAATCCGGCGATCACGATTAACATCCCATTGCGGAAAACGTGACCGTATAGCACGCGTCTTTCGGATAAGCCTTTTGCCCGCGCCGTCGTGACGTATTGCATGTTGATCTGATCAAGGAATGAGTTTTTGGTTAACATAGTTAGTCCGGCAAAGCCGCCAATTACCATGGCGAGGATCGGCAGGGTCATGTGCCAAAAATAATCAATGATCTGCATGGGCAAGGTCAGTTCATGCCAATTCTCTGATGTCAGTCCGCGCAATGGGAACCAGTCGAGATAGCGCCCCCCGGCAAACACGATAATCATTAGGATTGCGAACAAGAAGCCGGGAATCGCATTGCCTACAATGACTACGCCGCTCGACCAAACATCGAAACGGGAACCATCTCGCACGGCCTTCCACACGCCGAGTGGGATCGAAATCAAGTAGACAATCAACGTGCTCCAAATGCCAAGTGAGATTGAAACTGGCATTTTTTCCAAGATCAGGTCGAAAACTGATTGGTCACGGAAAAAACTCTTTCCAAACTCGAATTTCAAGTAGTTGCCAATCATAAGGAAGAAACGTTCATGCGCTGGTTTATCGAAGCCGAATTGTTGCTCCAATTTGTCTATGAACCTGGGATCAAGGCCTTGGGCGCCTTGGTATTTGTTCTTCGGAGCAGGTCCGCTGGAAGCACCGGATTGCTGGTCGCTGTCGGCAACTTCGGAGCCTACATTACCTGAGATCCGACCGGTCGCTTCAACGGCGTCGCCTTGAATTTCTGCAACAAGCCGTTCGATTGGTCCGCCGGGGGCAATTTGGACGATGGCAAAGTTAACCAGCATGATCCCGAGCAAAGTGGGAATGACGAGCAACAGACGTCTTAAAATATATGCCAACATGGATGGCGCGGTTTCCTCTCTCGTTAATTGGCAATAGTTTTTTTCTGCTTCAGCGCTGCCGCTTTTTCACGATCGATCCACCAAGTGTCTGTGGCGACACCTTGCACTGGAATTTCATCTGGGATGCCGAATTTATCCCAACGTGCGATACGGTCATAATTGATGTGCCAATGCGGAACGACGATATGGCTCCATTGTAAGGCTCGGTCGAGTGCCCGCGTTCGTGCGACCAAGCTTTCGCGTGTTGGAGCTGCGATCAAGAGTTCGACCAACGTGTCTATCGCTGGGTTCTTAATGCCGGATAGATTGCGGCTGCGTGGCCGGTCCGCGGATTCAGTGGTCCAATAATTTCGCTGTTCGTTACCGGGTGAGAGTGACTGTCCCCAACTGCCTACGATAACATCGTAATCGAACTGAGTGACGCGCTCTTGATATTGCGCCGTATCAACAGTCCGGACGGTTACATCGATGCCGAGCCTCGCAAGATTCTTATTGAACGGCAGCACAATTCGCTCAAACAGTGGACTTATAAGCAAAATTTCGAACCTAAAAGGTTCACCGTTCTGGGCACTTACCAGTTTGCGGGTCTTTTTGTCAATTCTCCAACCAGCGTCTTTCAGCAAGCGGGTTGCTCTGCGTAGGTTCTCTCGGACATTTCCGCTACCGTCCGTGGTGGGTGGAACGAAGGCGGTTGTTAAAACTTCGCCTGGTAGTTTGTTTTTCAACCGTTCAAGTATCTTTTTCTCTTCGCCTGTCGGCAGGCCGGTTGCTGCAAGTTCCGAGTTGTCGAAGAAACTGCGCGAGCGTTTGTACATGCCATGGAACAATGCCTTATTCGACCACTCAAAATCTAGACCATAGGCGATGGCTTTCCGGACGCGAGGGTCTTGGAACAATGGTTTGCGAAGGTTAAACACAAAGCCTTGCATGCCGGCTGTGCGCCGATGCTCAAACTTCTGTTTGATGATAAGTCCGTTCTTGACCGCGGGTGTGTCGTAGGCGGTGGCCCAATTCTTGGCCGAGTTTTCTGAGCGGATATCGATGTTGCCGGCCTTGAAGGCCTCGAGTGCTACCGTCGTGTCGCGATAATATTCGAAGCGGATTGTGTTGTAATTATTTGTGCCCTTCTTTACAGGCAAGTCTTTGGCCCAGTAATCTCGAACACGCTCCAGGACTACATTCCGGTTTGGCTCAAAAGATGCTATGCGATAAGCGGCGCTGCCGAGTGGCGCTTCTAGGGTGGTTGCCTCGAAATTACGTCCTTCCCAATAATGTTTCGGCAAAACGGTGAGCTGACCTATTATCAACGGAAGCTCGCGGTTTTCGCCTTCTTTGAAGGTAAATGTAACTGTTCTGCGCCCAGTTTTCTCAACCTTGGCAACATTGCCGTAGTAAAAGCGATAGAAGGGCCTACCTTTTTCAACCAGAGTGTTGAACGTCCAAATTACATCTTCGACGGTGATCGGTCTTCCATCGTGCCAGCGGCCTTCCGGGCGCAGCTTAAAAGTAACCCAGGAGCGATCCGGCGGCGTCTCAATGCTTTCTGCGATCAGGCCATATTGCGAGAAAGGTTCATCGGCTGAGCTGGCCATCAGAGTGTCGTAAATTGAAAAGCTGCCAGCAGCAGCACGCCCTTTAATGACAAAGGGGTTGAAGGTGTCGTATCCGCCAATCGCAGCGCGTGTTGTTTTGCCTCCTTTCGGCGCGTTTGAATTAACGTAATTAAAATGCGTGAAGTTGGCGTCATATTTCAGGTCGCCGTGCATGGCGATACCGTGGCCGACATAATTTTCTGCGGCGTAGGTTGGGAGAACCAAGCCTAGTATCGCAGCGAAGGCCAAATACATTCGTCGGGACAGTTGGGATGGCATTTCCATATCTTTGCTTCCAGGACTGCGTGTTCGTGATATTGAGCCGCTAACATTGGGCAACTTACCGTCTGGCTCAAGTGTCTAGATACGAGGCACTAAATTTTAAAGTCGCAATTTTCAGCGCTCGGAGCCTGGGGGCGGATTAACCTTTTAGAAGTACAATGATACAAAACGGCACTGCTTAATTGGCGAGGATTTCCAAGGCTGCATCGTGCAATCCATTGCTGGCACTGGCTAGGACAGTTCCGTCCGAATTAAAACCAAGCTGCTGGCCGGACCAGTCGCTGATGACGCCACCTGCTTGGCGTACGACTTCGATCACAGGCATATAGTCTTGGACCTTCATATTAGCTTCGGCCACAAGATGCAGATGTCCGGAGGCAAGCAGACCATAGGCATAACAATCGGTGCCATAGCGGCAATATTTTGCAGCTGAGGTTAGTCGGCTAAAGCGTGCTGCGGTTGTGCCGATAAACATCTCAGGTGTTGTCGCGTGAACGGTAACTTCTGCGAGGGTGCGGCTAAGGTCTGTCCTAATAGGCATGTTGTTCAGTGTGGCGCCGAGGCCCGCGGCACCGATCCATCGTTCTCCCAAAGTCGGTTGATCGATGACCCCAAGCACCGGATTGCCGCGATAAGCGAGCCCAATCAGATTGGTGAAGACTGGAATACCGTTCAAAAATGCCTTAGTGCCG
>PBOZ01000034.1 GCA_002724555.1 Rickettsiales bacterium | reverse complement strand
TGATGACCTGCGAACCGGATTATCTGGTCCTCGGTATCTCCGCGCTGTCCGTCTGGGGCGGCACCTTGGCCTCGGTCGAGGATTTGCGGCAACGTATGAAGGACCGCGCCGGATGCGACATTGGTGTCACGACGGCAGTCGACGGTGTGCGCGAAGCGCTCAAGCTTCACGGCATCAAAAAGAAAATCTCGATCGTTGAACCCTATTACAAAACCATTGAGCCGAAGATGGAGGGTATCTTCGGCGAGCTCGGCTACGACATCGTCAAATACAAGCACCTACAGGGCAAAAGCCCGAACACATATTGCCACCTGACCGACGAAGAGATTGTCGACGCCTTCCGCCAAATCGACGACCCGTCCGTCGAATGCCTTGTTCAATTCGGTGCCAACCTGCCAGGGGCCCGCATCGCCGACGAGGCGGAACGTTGGCTTGGCAAGCCGGTCATCAGTATCAACGTGGTCACCTACTGGCACGCGCTCCGCAGCTTTGGCATCAAGGACCAATTCCGCGGATTTACGAGTTTGTTTTCGAAGTTTTAGAGCTTAGGAGAGAGGTTCTCAAAGCGGCACTGGATTTTGGCAATTCGTTGCGGATTGGCAGTATCAGCGCACGGTTCTGTCGTCCTTCAAGAAAGTTTTGGAAAATTGGAACAGGCGCCTTAATGCAGATCGATATTCAAATCCATTAAAAGCATCTGTTCCAGATAGCTCTGCTGGGATCGGTCTTCGGACGTCTTGGAATAACGATTTGACCTTAACAGACCTAGTGAAAGAGGTCGCCCCTCATATATCATTTCCCAAGAAAATTTATGGCATGAGAGAGACCGTGGCCGATTATTCGATGGACCAATTTATTGCCGACGTGAAGGCTGTGCAGGCCGCGCATTCGGACGAGAAGGAAATTCTCCAGCGCGTGGCGCCGCTTGCGCAAAGAATCGCAGACCAAAAGGACTGGGTGAACGACAGTCACTACCGGGTCGAAGAATCTCAAGGCATCGGTATTACAGTGATCCACGAGGAGCCGGAAGAACTGTTGGTCGAGACCGTGTGTTGGTCGCCGGGAGGTGGGGTCCTGCCGCACGACCATCAGACCTGGGGCTGTGTCGTCGGAATTGACGGGGCGGAGAAGAATATCACGTGGCTGCGCAAGGATGACGGCTCGAAGGATGGCTTCGCCGACCTGGAGAACTATCACGAGATGGTCATGCGGCACGGCGATATCTGCACCTTGCTGCCGGACGACATTCACAGCGTCCACAACGAGGGCGAGGTACCGTCCGTCTCGCTGCACATCTACGGCCGCAGCCTGGCCGTCACGGACCGTCACGAGTTCGACCCGGATGCCAAGGTCGTGCGTCCCTGTCCGAAGCGGAAACGGAACGATTAAGGTTTTGGGACCTCGCCCTTCGACAGGCTCAGGGTGAGGTGATTGTTAATAAAGTCTTCGTGCTGAGCTTGTCGAAGCATGAAACTACACAAAGAACAGCATGCGCTTAAACAAAGAACAGAAAGAGCAGTAATATGGCAAAAATCGGATTTATCGGGGTCGGCAATATGGGCGGCCCGATGGCGCGGAACCTCATCAAAGCGGGTCATGGCTTGAAGGTCTTCGATCTCTCGGAAGAGGCGGTGAATTTCCTCGTGCAATCGGGGGCGGAGCGCGCGGCATCTGTGCAAGATGCAGCCAAGGGCGTCGACTATGTGGTCACTATGCTCCCTGTCGGTGGCAATGTAAAAGACGTCTTTATGGACGATGGTGTGATCGGCTCGGCCGATCCTGGCACGGTCTTTATTGATTCCTCCACCATCGATGTAGAGAGCTCCGTCGCGGTCCACGAAGCAGCGAAGGAAGCGGGATTCGAAATGATCGATGCGCCGGTCTCCGGCGGCACGACGGGGGCGGACGCGGCGACGCTGACGTTCATGTGCGGTGGCGAGAAGGCGATCTTCGACAAGGCGCGTCCGATCCTCGAAGGTATGGGCAAGAACATCGTCTATTGCGGTGGGCCGGGTCAGGGTCAGGTCGTGAAAATCTGTAACAATATGATTGCGGGCTCCATAATGTTGGTGACGTCGGAAGCCTTTGCGCTTGGTGAGAAACTCGGCGTCGATCGGGCGGTACTCCAGGATGTGATCTCGACCTCGAGTGGCAGTTCCTGGATTGTGCAGCACGGCTGCCCCATGCCAGGAGCGGTGGCAGGCTCCCCCGCGAGCAACGAATTCAAGCCGGGATTTATGGCAAAATTGATGCTGAAGGACTTGCGGCTTGCGCAAGCAGCGGCGGAAATGGCGGCGTCGCCGACGCCGATCGGTGCGGCAGCTGCTGCGGCCTTTCAGCAGCATGTGAACAATGGGCACGGCGACCTGGATATGAGCAGCATTTGCAAGCTGATAGACCCGAACGTCAAATAGTCCATATTATTTATTAGGATTCGGAAATATCCCGGCTGGCGGGATTGGGAAATTGGGAGGAACGGCGATATGAGTTACGACTTAATCATCAAGGACGGCATGATCGTAGACGGCTCCGGTGGGGCCCGCTATCGCGGCGACGTCGGCGTCAAAGACGGTAAGATTGCGCGTATCGGCAAGCTCGATGGTGAGATCACTGAGGAGACGCTGGATGCGGAAGGCCATGTCGTGACGCCCGGATTTGTCGATGGACATACGCATATGGATGCTCAGGTCTTCTGGGATCAACTCGGCAGCTGTTCCTGCTATCACGGCGTCACAACTACGGTCATGGGGAATTGCGGGTTCACCTTGGCGCCGTGTCGCGAGAGCGAGGCGGACTTCGTGTTCCGCAATTTGGAACGTGCGGAGGATATTTCCCGCAGTGCGATGCTAGAGGGCATTAACTGGGATTGGGAGACCTATCCCGAGTATATGGCCGCCGTCGACAAGATGCCGAAGGGCTTGAACTACGCAGGCTATATCGGCCATTCCGCACTCCGCACCTATGTTATGGGCGAGCGGGCCTTCGAAGAAGAAGCTAATGACGACGATATGGAGAAGATGAAGAACGCGGTGAAGGAAGCAGTGACGGCGGGGGCTATGGGCTTCTCGACCTCACGCAGCCCGAGCCACCTAACTTCTGACGATCGCTTCGTTGCCAGTCGCATCGGCGCCGACGAAGAAGTACGCGACATTGTCATGGCGATGGGCGAGACCGGGGCGGGTATCTTCCAGCTCGCCATGGAGCGGGGCGAGATGCAGAAGATGATGGGTGTTTACCGCAGCCTTGCGGACCTCTCGAAAAAGAGTGGCCGGCCTGTGACCTTCGGCTCCCTCAGCCGGAAGAAATATCCGGGTCAGTGGAAAGCCCTCTATGAGATTATTGAGGAGGAGAACCAGCAAGGTGCGCGCATCTGGACGCAGGTTCACAGCCGCGAGATTAATTCAATTCTCTCGTTCGAGACGGCGACGCCGTTCGACAATTGGGATGTTTGGAAAGAATTCCGCCAATTGCCGATCGAACAACAATTGCAAAAACTCAAGACCGATGCAGCCTTGAAGCAAAAACTTATCGATATTGCCGATAGGCCCTACGAAGGGCCTGAGATCGTTGGGGCTGAGGCGCGTCCGCCGGAGTGGGAGATGTTCTACCACATGGACAAGATCCGCTTGCCGCACCCGAGCGTCGCCGAGATCGGACGCGAGCGGGGCATCACCCCGGCGGCGGCCATGGTGGAGATTGCCATCGAGCACGACTTCAAGGCCTTCTTCCGCCAACCTCTGGCGAACGAAAACCAGGACGATGCGCTGGCATTGATGCGCCATCCTCGTTCGAACGTCACTTTCTCGGATTCGGGCGCTCACGTTTCCCAGATCATGGATAGTTCCCTGCAGACGCACCTATTGAGCCATTGGGTGCGCGAGCGCGGGGAATTCACCCTTGAGGAAGCGGTTCGCATGATCACCTACGACACCTCGACCAACTGGGGTTTCCACGATCGCGGTTTGCTGCGTGAAGGGCTAGTAGCGGATATTACCGTCTTCAACCCGGATACGGTCGAGCCGCGCATGCCGGAAGTCGTCCACGATCTGCCATCAGGCTCGAAGCGGCTGAAGCAGTATGCGGACGGTATGCTGGCCACGGTCGTCGCAGGTCAGGTTGTGCTGAAAGAAAATGAGCACACGGGCGCTCTACCTGGGCAGCTGCTCCGCGGCCCACTTGCGCGTCAGTAAATCAATATTCGTTCCTCATCCTGAGTCTGTCGAAGGGTGAGGAACGGCGCGGATCTGAAACCTCGCCCTTCGACAGACTGAGGGTGGGGTTTCTATATTTGTGAAAGAGGAGAGAAACCATGAACGATATTGCCTTTCCGAAACCGTCGATGACGGCCAAAGACATATTTAAGGATCAAATCGCCGCTACGAAGAACGAGGACGTTACTACCTTTAGCTTGAAGGCGCAGATGCTGGATCAAGGCCGCACGGATACGGTGCTGGCCGCGACTGATGACCTCTCGGTACGTCTGAAGGTGTACGCGTCCGGTGGTGAGAACGGCCTGCACGCCCATGTGGACGAAGACCACGTCTTTGTTATTTTGCAGGGCAGTGCAAAGTTTTTCGGCCCGGACGAAGAGGAAGTTAATCTTGGTGCCAATCAAGGGATCATGATGCCAAAGGGCATGCTGTATCGCTTTTATGCGACGAGCGAGGACGAATGCCTCGTTATGCTGCGCATCGGCACGCCAAACTTCCAGAAGCAAGCGAAGCAGGATCGCGTCGACAAAGACGGCAATCCGATGGGCGGCGATTCGAAAGAGAATAAGGCCGTCCCGACCATCTTTAAGGACGGGGTGTTCTTCGGGCAGTAGAGTAGGGCGTTACCCTCACCGTCCCACCGCTAATATTGCGAATCTCTCTCCCGCGTACGGTATGGGGATCCGGGTGAGGGCGCATTTGAGAAAGGAGACGAAGCGATGGCAGGACGACTGGAAGGAAAAGTCGCGCTGGTGACAGGTGGGGCTTCCGGCATTGGTGCGGAAACTTCACGCATCTATGCGCGGGAAGGCGCTAAGATTGCCATCGCGGACATTAACGACAATGCGGGCCATGCGGTGGCGCAAGAGATTGGCGATGCTGCGTTCTATGCCCACCACGACACCCGGAATGAGGACGCGTGGCAAGCTATCGTCAAACAAGTGGTCGACACCTTCGGCCGCCTCGACATACTGGTGAACGCGGCTGGTGTTTCCGGACGTCGCCCGGACGGGACCTCGGCGCCAAACCTTGAGGAACAAGACCTCGCGGATTGGAATCGGGTGATGGATGTCAATTCAACTGGGATCTTTCTCGGCATGAAAACCGCTATCCCGGAAATGCGGAAGGTGGGTGGTGGCTCGATCATCAACATCTCATCGATCTACGGCCTCGTTGGCTCGGCCCATAACGCAGCCTATCACGCGTCAAAGGGATCGGTCCGCCTCGCCACCAAATCAGCGGCACTTCAATACGCTGAAGAGAACATCCGTGTAAATTCCGTCCATCCAGGTTTTGTCACAACGCCGATGACGCAATCCATGCACGATGACCCGGAACTTTCGACCCCTCGCCTCGTGAAGACTCCGATGAACCGCTTTGGCCAACCAATCGACATTGCCAATGGATGCCTGTTCCTAGCCAGCGACGAGTCTGGCTGGATGACCGGTGCGGAACTTGTCATTGATGGCGGTATGACGGCAGGCTAATGGCAATTTAGAAAGCAAAATACATGACAGGACGTTTAGACGGCAAAGTTGCTCTGGTGACGGGTGGTGCCTCGGGAATTGGGGCGGAAACCGCCCGCCTATTTGCGCGCGAAGGGGCTAAGGTTGCAGTGACAGACGTGAATGACAATGGCGGGCGCGGTGTCGTGGACGAGATTGATGACGTCGCTTTCTACACTCGCCTTGATACCCGTAGCGAGGACGAATGGCAGGCGGTGGTTAAACAGACCGCCGACACTTACGGCCGCCTTGACATTCTAGTGAACGCTGCCGGAGTCCCGGGGCGGCGCTCGGACGGCGGCTCCACCAAAATCGACGAACAGGACCTGGATGATTGGAACCGGGTCATGGACGTCAACTCGACTGGTATCTTTCTTGGTATGAAAACGGTGATCCCGGAGATGCGGACAGCGGGGGGTGGCTCGATCGTCAATATCTCTTCCATCTACGGTCTCGTTGGCTCGGTCCACAGTGCTGCCTATCACGCCTCTAAGGGCTCGGTCCGCCTCGCGACCAAATCAGCGGCGCTGCAATATGCGGAGGAGAATATCCGGGTGAATTCGGTCCATCCGGGCATGGTAACCACGGGCATGAACCGCGATGTTAATGAAGATCCCGTTCTCTCGATTCCCCGCCTTGCCAAAACCCCCATGGGCCGCTTCGGACAACCCATCGACATCGCCAACGGCTGCCTCTTCTTGGCGAGCGACGAATCCGGTTGGATGACAGGCGCCGAACTGGTCATCGACGGCGGGTATACAGTGGGATAGGCATCGCGCATTACGCCACCTTTGGAATCAACTCGTTCATCGCCTTGTGCAAATGGACGATTTAGGCTTCGAGGTTCCCGTATACGAAATGCTCGTTGGCGCCGCTGGGGGGCCTTTTTGGATTTCGACGATGATGTCGGGGTCTTCGGCATTGCCGGTATTGGTCGCCTAGTCAGTGTCCTTCCTAACCATGGCCAGCTTCTCCATGTTGCCCCTGAGCCGGGAAGCGGTCGACACATTCCATACCGCCGCGCCATCGGAAGACGGCCGAGACGTTGGCGCTCCCGCTGCTATTCACAAGGCGTTGATGATGACCTAATGCGGTGTCTTCGTCCGCGATACTGGTGGCAACAAAATCGAATTTGTAACGTTTCCGCTCGATTGCCCAGAATTAGGCCGCGAGAGCTTCGCCTTCGATCGTGATGCGGTGCATCAGACGCCGCTCGCCGTGGTAATCGTTCACGGCATAGTGCCAAGTCGCCCGATTGTCCCAAAACGCCAAAGAGCCCGGTTGCCACTGGAACCGGTAGGTGTGTTCGGGCTTGGTGATATGGTCGTAGAGAATCTTAAGGAACGGTTCCGCTTCCGCATCAGTCCATCCTTCGATTCCGATGGTGAAGCCCGGGTTTATATAGAGCGACTTCTTGCCGCTGATCGGGTGTGTGATGACCAGCGGGTGGGTAGCATCTTGGGTCGCCGCTTCGTTATTCCCGAGTCGACCGGCGGTGTCTTCGCCTTTCTGTACGTAACGCGCCTGCGGCCCAAAGACATGACGGCTCGAATGCATGGCATTTAAGCCTTCCAGCGCTTTCTTAAATCCGTCGGAGAGCGTCTCATAGGCCCGACACGTGCTCGCATACATCGTGTCGCCGCCATTTGGCGGTGTTTCGATGGCGTGTAGCATAGAGCCCATAGCGGGTTCCAAATCGTAGGTATGATCAGTGTGCCAACCGCCGCCAATATTCTTTTTCTGGTCCGGTTCTTTGAGGACCTGGGCAATTTTCGGATACCCGTCCACGTGAGCGAAAAAACGGTTGATATTGATCTCGCCGAATTTTTCGGCAAAGGCTATCTGATCGTCCGGCGTGAGTTTTTGATCCCGGAAATATAAGGCGCCGTGTTCGCCCAATGCGTTGCGCAATGCGCCGACAACATTGTCTGAGAGATCGTTTGCGAGGTCGATACCATCGACAAAAGCACCGACACCGCCGCCGGAGGCCCGAATTTCGAAGTTGCTCATGGTCTTTACCGCTTGTTCCGAGGCGCAAGGCCCACAATTGAATGTTAAAGCGACTCTATTCGGTCGTACCGTCCGGGGCAATACGGAGGTGAAATGGATGACGGAATCATGGCAATTATCGGCGAGCGAGATCGCCGGCAAGATTGACGCCGGTGAGACGACTTGCGTGGCGGTAACCGCGGCATGCATCGAGCGGATCGAAGAACGTGAACCGCAGGTCGATGCATGGATATATTTGAATAAACCTTTGGCACTAGAGAACGCGCGAGTGATTGATCGTATGGGGAGTGGTGGCTTGATCCGGGGCGTACCGCTCGGTGTGAAAGACATTATTGATACGTTCGACATGCCGACGGGACACGGTAGCCCGATTCATACGGAAAACAGACCTGATTGCGATGCGCCTTGCGTCGCTATGTGCCGCGCGGAGGGCGGCCTCGTGCTTGGTAAAACGGTGACATCCGAATTCGCACATCTGAATCCAGGCAAGACGAAAAACCCACACAATCCGGCCCATTCACCGGCTGGGTCATCAAGTGGGTCCGCCGCCGCTGTAGCGGATTATATGGTGCCGGTCGCTTTCGGGACGCAGACCGGCGGCTCCATTGTGCGCCCGGCTGCGTTCAATGGCTGTATCGGCTACAAGCCGAGCTATGGCGACTACAATCCGCTCGGCGTGCATGACAATACGCGAAGCGTCGACACGCTTGGGATGCTGAGCCGTACCATGGAAGACCAAGCCCTGATGCGGTCGGTCGTCTTGGGCATTCCGTATAGGCCGATCGAACCAGTAGCAGTCGCCGACCTGAAGATCGGTTTGTGCCGCACGCCTCATTGGGACGAGGCGGACGCGGCCACGCAGGAGCATATCGAGGGCGCGGCGGACAGATTGTCGGCCGCCGGGGCGAGTGTGTCGGACTTCGAGTTGCCACAAGGGTTTGATGCGCTGGAAAACGCATTTGATTTTGTCAGCGCCTTCGAATTCGCGCGCGCGCTGGCGTACGAGTGGCACAATCATCGCGACTTGTTAAGTGAGCGGGTGAAAGAGGGACGACTGGACCTCGGCTGGCGCGTCACGTATCCGGAGTATCGCGCCGGGATCGCAACCTTGCAGGATTATCGGAACCGTTTTTTTGCGGCCTTCGACGGTTACGACCTATTGATCACGCCGAGTGCTAACGGTGAGGCGCCGGCGGACCTGACGACCATTGGGCAAGCGCACTTTAATCGCGTATGGACGGCGCTTTATGCGCCGGGGATTAGCCTGCCGCTCTTCACCGGTAAGCTCGGGTTGCCGATTGGTCTGCAAGTGATTGGACAGCTCGGAGACGACGAGCGGTTCCTCGACTCAACGGATGCGGTGTTTCGCGCTCTTGGCTAACCCTAAATCAGTGCAATAATGTGAAAATTATTTTGGGAGGACCGAAGATGACGACTCAGGCTCAAGTGAAAAAACGGGATTGGACCCTGCATCCGAAAGCGGCAACCACGCAGCCGTTGGTACCAATCAAACATACGCTTTCGGAGCTGACGGGGCCGGTATTCGGTCATAACACGGTGAAGAAGATGGAATCCGACCTCACTAAAAACGCCGCAAAGAAAGGCAAGGAAGCTATTGGCGAGCGTATGATCCTGACCGGACGTGTCACGGACGAGGCAAATCGTCCGGTACCCGGCGCTTTAGTTGAGATTTGGCAAACTAACGCGGCTGGTCTTTACGGACATAAAGGCGACCAGCACGACGCGCCGGTTGACCCGAATTTTTATGGAACGGGCCGTTGTGTGACGGATTCAGATGGTAATTATAGATTCGTAACGATTAGGCCCGGCGCTTATCCGATTACCCGTTTGGGCAATCGCTGGCGTCCGGCGCATATTCACTATTCGATCAATGGCGGCAGTTTTGCACAACGTTTGGTGACGCAATGCTATTTCCCAGGTGACCCGCTGCAAGAAGCGGACTTTGTCTTCCAAGCCGTTACAAACAAAGCGGCGCGCGACCGGTTGATCGTAGAATATGCGCCTGAGTATTCTGTGATGGGCTTTGCGGCCGGATATAGGTTCGATATCGTCCTGCGCGGTCAAAACGCGACTCCGATGGAGCAATAGTCATGGCGAAACAAACCGCATCGAACACCATTGGCCCCTTTTTTCATCACATTATGACGCCGGAAGATCACGACTGTGTTGGGATCACCGATAACCGCATGGCCGAGAAGTTGACCAAAGGAGAGCGAATTAAAGTCGAAGGGCGAATCCTCGATGGTGACGGTAAGCCGTTACGCGCGGCGATGTTGGAGATTTGGCAGGCGAATGCGGCCGGGCGTTATAACGCGCCCCAGGACGCGCGAAATGACGTGAAACTCGATAAGAAGTTCACCGGATTCGGACGCGTTTCCGCTGGAAACAGAGGTAAATTCGAATTCGAAACAATTAAGCCCGGTGCCGTGCCAAGTTCGGGGAATGCACCGCAGGCGCCGCATATCAACTTAACTCTATTTGCTGCAGCCATTCACTCGCATCTCTACACACGACTTTATTTCTCGGACGAGACGGACGCGAACGATATCGACCCCGTGCTCTCTTCCGTCGGTGAAAAACGGCGCGTTACGCTAATCGCAAAGAGAAAGAATACGAAAGACGGACCGGTATATCGTTTCGATGTTAAATTAGGTGGTGACGGCGAGACGGTGTTCTTCGACGTTTAGAGTGCTTTCAAGACTTCGTCGATATAGTCCCAGCGTTGCTGCAAGGATTCCTGCGACACCATCGCGTGATCGTCATCCAGCCATTCGATGCGGAAGCGCTCGGCGAGGCTTGCCGTGGCACCTATAGCGGTTTCGTCAATATAAGGATCATTTTGTCCGAACTGCATCAAACAATTAGTAATCGGCCATTGTTTTGCAGAAAATATAATATCTAAAGGTCGCAATTCACCAATTCTGGCAACTTCAGCTTCATTAGCAAGCGATTCCCGAAATTTGACGGCAGAGGCGGAGGCGCTTTGTTTTCGGTAGAGGCTGATTTCCGGTATGGCGCCAACTAATACAACGGCATTGACGGCAATTTTCCGCGCCAAGGCCCAAGCGAGCTGACCGCCACCATTGTTGCGGCCGATCGCAGCAATCTGTGCACCTGGATTTTCATCTCGAATTGTTTCGATAGCGTCGACGAAAAGGTCGGCAACCGCATCGAAATGCGCCGTACGATTGTCAATTGGGTGCCCGGAGAAGGGGGGAAGCGTCAATTCGTGGACTTCAATGTTGCGGCGTGCGGCTTCAGCCCGATCTTCCTTGAATGTTAGTGAGTCTGCGCCGGGAACCAGGACCGCGAAGCGGGGATTGTTACCTGTCATGAAGCGTCTATGCTTTCTTTTAAGAATAACCGTAAACATCTCTACTATACTGGAGAGAGGCGCGCAGAGGGAGGGTTAACGATGAAAAACCGGATGGTCGGCAATCTGCAGATTTCACGGGTGCACGAATTGTTTTTACGCGTGCCAACGGGGGACTTCTTCCCAGATACCAGTGCGGAAGAATGGGCTCCGCATAAGGATTGGTTGATTGCGGAGAAAGCGCTCAACCCAGAAGGCACGGAGATTGTCCTCCCGGTCCAAAGCTATGTCGTGCGGACCTCGCATCATACCATTCTAATCGACACCTGTGTTGGCAACGACAAAAACCGCCCACATCGTGAAGGCTGGCACCTTAAGACTGACGATACCTATATGAAGAGCCTCGCCGCTGTTGAATTGACGCCGGAGGATATAGACTACGTGATGTGCACGCATTTGCATCACGATCATGTGGGCTGGAATACGAAGCTCGTGGATGGTCGCTGGGTACCCACGTTTCCGAACGCCAAGTATCTAATGTCAAAAATAGAATTAGATATTTTCAAGGCGCAGGAGGATCCCGCAGCATCACTCTCGTTGATTGACAGTGTGTTGCCGGTTGTTGATTCCGGTCAGGCAGAACTCATAACTAGTGACTATGCCCTCGACGATGAAGTTTGGCTTGAGCCGACCCCGGGGCATACACCGGATCACTTCGCCGTGCGCTTCCAGTCAAATGGCGCCGGTGCGGTGGTTGGGGGTGATTTAATGCACAGCCCGGTACAATGCCTTCACCCGGACTGGCGCGCGCGCCCCGATTTCGACCCGCCCATGGCCGTCGAGACCCGACATAAGTTCATGGACACTTACGCGGAGACAGACACTCTCGTCTGCATGATGCATTTCCCGTTGCCGTCCTGTGGCGGATTTGCGCGGCAAGAGAATGGGTTCCGCTTCACCTACGACACGCAGAATTGGTAAAGTATCAGAGCCAACCGTCGATTGTGTGAAATACGCGCGCGCCCAATTCGATGGCCCCGCCACGGATACCGATGAAGGATTCTCTGGCACCCGGTGTGAGGGGGAAGGGAAGAGCGCTGGCCTCACCGGTTTTGAAATATTTCGCGATAGCGCGGCCAAAGACCGTGCCGGGGCCGATGCCGCGGCCGTTATAGCCGTAAATGGCAATCCCGTTCGGACCGACTTCCTTCAAGCGTGGTAAGTTGTCCTTGGTCATGGCGATCCGGCCGTACCAGGCTTCGCCCCAATCGTCATCTGGAATTTGTGGGAACATGGCGCGCATACGCCGCGTCGCCCAGTTCTTATGCATGCCGCCGCCAGCATCCAATTTGCCAATACTGCCGAAAATCAACCGTCCTTCCGCATCGAGACGGAATGACTTCAAAATCGGGTGTGTGTCCCACGTGCCCTGCTTCTCAGGGAGGATCTCAGCTAAAATATTATGACTGAGAGGTTTTGTTGCGCATTGGAAATAGAAGTATGGCACCGTCGAGTGGCGAGCATCGTCTGCACCCTCACCATAGCCACCAGTTGCAATCAAGAGTTTTTCGGCTCTTAACTGACCGTTAGGCGTCTTAACTGCCCATTTGTCGCCGTCATGGGCAATTAATGTCGCCGGCGATTGTGTGTAGAGTTTTGCTCCGTTAGTAACGGCGGCGTGGGCCAATCCCCGCACATAGGCGAGGGGTTGGATCGTGCCTGCCCGCCGGTCAATCATGGCCCCGTAATAGGCTTTCGTACCTGTCATATTTGCAGCGGTTGTTTTATCGAGCATCTCGACAGGTGCTCCACGGCTGCTCCACTCTTCGCATCGTGCCACCAGGTCGGCGTAACCTCGCGGTGAATGTGCCATATGCAGATTGCCATTATTAACAGCTTCACATTCTATGCCGTGTTTGGCGACGAGTTCGAATACGACTGAAGGAGCTTGACCCAGATCGATTATCATCCGCTCCCCCATGTCCTTGCCCAGTACTTTGATCATATCTGGCAGTGGCAGCCAAAAACCGGGGTTGACTAAACCCGCGTTCCGACCTGAGCCGCCGAAGCCAATTTCGTTAGCTTCTACAAGCGCGACTGTCATGCCCACTTCGGCGGCGTATAAGGCTGCGGATATGCCGGTGAAGCCCCCGCCAACAATCGCGACGGAAACCTCGATTTCCCGATCTAAGGCGGAGGTTTCTGGCGGCGGCGGTGCGGTGGCTGCCCAGAGGCCATGGCTCTCAGGTTTGAGTTCCATTTAGAAAGGAACGTCGCCTTTCACCGTTATTTTATGCACACAACGTCGCGCACCCTGGTAATCGTTTAGCGCAAAATGCTGACAGCAACGGTTGTCCCACATGGTTAGGGTGCCAACTTCCCAACGGACCCGACAGATGAACTCCGGCCTTGTCGAATGTTCCATCAGCGTTTGAAGTATGGGTTGGCTTTCGTCATCCGTCATGCCGTCGATACGCACCGTGTGTGAGCCAACATAGAGGGCCTTGCGGCCGGTCTCCGGATGCGTGCGGACAAGCGGATGGATAGAAAGAGTCTGAACGTTGGGATCTGGTTCTTTTTGGGGAGTAGTGGCCTGGCCGGTTTTGGCAAGTTCGGAACGGGTCTTTCCTCGAAAGTTCTTGCGGCTGTTACCATCGTTCACGCCTTTTAGTTTGGCTACCATCTCTTTCATGCCGTCCGACAGCGTTTCATAGGCGAGATATTGATTAGTGAACATTGTGTCACCACCGTAGGATGGCATTTCCCGAGCGATCAAGATCGTCGCCTTTGCAGGTTGTGCGGTATACATCTGATCAGAATGCCAAAGATTGCCGTTATTACGCTTAGCATCTTCTGTCTTTAGGAGTTGTAAAATTTCGGGATAGCCATCCATTGGTGCATTAAACGGATGAATGTGAATCTCACCCCAACGGCGTGCAAAGGCGAGATGGTCCTCTGGGGTTATTTCCTGTTTGCGGAAATAAATGACATGATAGTCGAGCCAGGCACGATGAATTTCTTCGAAGGTATCATCGTCTAATTCAGTAATGTTGACACCACTGATCTCTGCCCCAAGCGCACCTGCGAGTGGGGTTACTTTGATATGCGAATAGTCATTTTGCGTTTTAGCCAAATTCGCACGCAAATTCATTTTATCATCTCCGTCACACATCGATATTTTTAATCTAGGTTGCTCTCTGGTGATTGAATAGCCTTCACGAAGAATTGCTTTCAATCCCATAATACCTTGCTGGGCCGGCGCCGGATACTAACTCTCTTTTGCAGTGAGAAAATTTAATTGAGAAAGAAAAATCAATGGCCTTACCGGAGATCGGAAGCGTGGCGCCGGGCTTCACTTTGCCCAATCAGGACGGGCAAATTGTTAGCTTGTCTGACTACGCCGGGAAGCATGTTGTTCTATGGTTTTACCCGCGCGCATTTGGCAATAATTGAACAAAGCAAATCAACGGGTTCCGTGATAGAGCCCAAGACTTTGCCGATAAAGATGCCATCGTTCTGGGGATTACATTCAGTGCGACGGAAGATTTAAAGAAATGGCGCAATGAGGTTGGTCTGGCGAGTGAGTTGCTTTGCGATACAGAAAAGTCGGTTGCAATGGCTTATGGAGCGGCGGAAGCCATAGACCAAGAGAAGCCATCCCGTATCGGAGTGGTGATTGGACCGGATGGTAAAGTCGTCAACGCCTATGAGATTGATGACGCCGAAGGGCATGCGACACGTGCGCTTAGCGATTTAGGCTAACTGTTTTCTGAGCGGCTCTTCTTCTATCCTTGAAGGAGAGCGGGGACAATCATGGTGTTGGTGCTTCAGCTCGAATCAGTTTTTCTGCTTTCAACTCTGCCCATAATGTATTTGGAATGTTGTGTTGCATGGCCGCAACATTGGACCGGACTTGTTCCGGGCTATTAGCACCCGGGATCACAGCCGCTACCATTGGTTGATATAAAGGAAATTGCAGCGCGGCCGCCGATAGTGGAACGCCATGTCTTTCGCAAACAGTTGCAATCATGCGGGCTTTTATCATGATATCGTTTTTCGCTGGCTCATAGCCATATGAAGCTTCGTCCGTGGGACCGGTTGCGAGGATACCAGAGGCGAAGACTGCACCAATGACGATCCCGACACCTCGCTCCTGGCAAAGTGGTAGGTCCCGGTCTAGCGCCGACTGATCAAGTAATGTGTATGGCATGGCAATAAGAAAGTAATCGATGTCGCAGTATTTCAGGAACCGTGGTATCAGCCCGGTAAAGTTCATACCGACACCAATGGCACCGATCTCGCCGGAAGAGCGCAGTTCTGCTAACGCCGCGAAACCGCCACCGTTAATTAGCTGATCAAAGCCCGCGTTAAGCCCCTCTTCAGTCTTCTGGTGCCGCCAATCGAGGTCATGGATTATGAGTGCATCTACAGTATTGATGCCTAGGCGTTGCAGGCTCTGCTCATATGACCGCAATATGCCATCGCGCGTGTAGTCAAAGCGAAGTTCAAAATCCAGTCCGCCTTTCCATCGTGGGAATTTAAACGTATTTGGATTTGAAGGGCGCGAGTAGATGCGACCCACCTTCGTTGTCAATCGAAAGGATTTTCTTGGGCGCTGCCGTAGATAATGACCAACGCGGTGCTCACTCTTCGTATTGCCGTACCAGGGGGCCGTATCGAAAAGCCGTATGCCTTCATCGTAGGCTGCATCTAAAGTGGCCTCTGCTTGCGCTTCGGATATAATTTCGTCGGGGTCTCCAAGTGTGGCGCCGCCAAGCCCTAACTGGGTAACTTCGATGTCGGTTCGGCCAATCTTTCTTTTCGCAAAAGGATCCATTTCTTTAAACGTCCAGGCGATAGGACTTTCCATCTTTCACTAAATGCCCGGCCGTAGGTGTGGCGAAATGCGTTCCGATGACGAGTGTTGGTGATTCCGCAAGTTTTTTATACATAGTGCGCCGCGTTGCGATTGCTTGTGGGCGGTCAACATCTGGTGAGGAACTCCACTCCGGATGTGCAAATTGACATGGATGATGGAGAAAATCGCCCGTTATTAACGCGCTTTCGCCCTTAGATTCAATCATCACGCTGACATGCCCTGGCGTGTGTCCAGGTGTTGAGATTAGACGTACCTCTGGACAGATTTGCTGATCATTCTTTACCAAATCCACCAAGCCAGCCTCAAATACGGGCAAAATTGAATCCGCAAGGAGCGGTCCGTAATCGCCCTCTCCTTCGTCACGCCAATGATTGAATTCCGTTTCGCCATAAAGGTAGCGGGCGTTTTCGAAGGTTGGCATCCATTTGCCATCGATAAGCATGGTGTTCCATCCCACGTGATCCACATGCAGATGCGTGCACATGACGTTATCGATGCTTTCTTTTGGATAGCCGGCATCAGCAATATCCGAAAGAAATGACGTCTGAAGTTTATTCCACGCAGGGACTGCACGTTCCTTGTCGTTGCCGATACAGGTATCAACAATAATGTTACGGTCCGGCGTATCTACAATTAATGCATGGATTGCGCCGCGCATGCGGCCATCTGCATCGCAGAAATGAGGATAGAGCCATTCTATCTCACGGACGAGTTCGCGTTTTGCATCAGGAATTATCCGGCTCATACCTCCGGTCGCTTCGATTTCAACGACGCGCGTAATCCTGACATCGCCGATCTGCCAAATTTCACCCACCATAGCCGTTTCCTTCGGGTACTGTTTACTATTTGAATTAACATCGGTGGTTACATATCGGTTGACCAGCCTCTCTTGGACTTGCCCCCCAGACAGCAGGCCACACCATCATTCAAAAATATGTGATACTCTGACCGTGATGAGGACAAATTTATGAGTGCAGCCATCGGATTGTCTCCCTCTGAAGAAATACGTTCAAAGTTAAACCACCCCGTACTCGATTGTGACGGACATTATATTGAGTTCATGCCTTACTATATGGATTTCGTCGAAGAAGTTGGCGGTCTATCGATGGTTGAAACATTTCGCCAGAACCGTATTGGCGAAATCCGTTTAAATCCTTCAGCCTGGCATAACATGTCGCGCGAACAGCGCCAGCACCAAATGCGTTGGCGCCGCCCCTTCTATGCATTGCCAACAAAGCTCGTGCATGACCGTGCAACGTCGATGCTCCCCAGGCTACTATATCGCCGGATGGATGAGTTAGGCATTGATTTCAGTGTTCTTTATCCAACACTTGGCCTTGATATGCTCTTCATAAAAAATACCGAGATCAGGCAAGTGGCCTGTCGTGCGTTAAATAAGATGAATTCGACGGTGTGGGCAGAATTCTCAGACCGGATGGCACCTGTAGCCGCCATACCAACAACGACGCCCGCGGAAGGCGTTGCGGAATTAGACTTTGCGATCGGCGAGCTTGGTCTGAAGGGCATTATGATTTCTGGCAACGTCCACCGCTATATTCCGCAGGTAGAGAAAGAGGCACCTAAATGGGCGCGCCATGCAATGTGGTACGATCACATGGCGATGGATAGCAAGTACGACTACGACCCCTTTTGGGCGAAATGTGTCGAACACAAGGTGGCTCCGACATCTCATGCAGGACACCAAGGGGTCGGTAGTATGAAATCGATCTCAAGTTACGTTTACAACCATATTGGTAGCTTCAACCATGCCAATCATGCGTTCTGTAAAGCGGTTTTTCTGGGTGGAGTCGCGAAACGTTTCCCAACCTTGAAGTTTGGTTTTCTTGAAGGGGGTGTTGGTTGGGCGGTGAACTTGATGGCTGATATTATGGAACATTGGGAGAAAAGAAATAAAAATGCTATCTTAAACTACGACCCCAAAAACCTCGATACGGATGCTTTGGCCGACTTTTTCCGAGAGTTTGGCAAGGAGATGATAGTTGGCAAGGAAGATACCTTTACAGCCTATTTAGACAGTCTGAGGGCTGATTTTGAAAATCCGGATGAGCTAGATGAGTTTGCTGGCTGCGGATGCGAAACCCGCGACGAAATTCGCAATCAATTTAGTAATTTTTTCTTCGGATGCGAAGCGGACGACACAATCAATGCTACGGCTTTTCAAGGTCAAAAAGATCAGCATTTTAACGCCATGTTCTCTTCTGATATATCGCATTGGGATGTACC
Organism: Rickettsiales bacterium; assembly: GCA_002724555.1. Classification (GTDB taxonomy): domain Bacteria; phylum Pseudomonadota; class Alphaproteobacteria; order UBA8366; family UBA8366; genus UBA6544. Next base: position 44 of record PBOZ01000034.1, on the reverse strand, counting down.
GGATATGCGCAAATGTGTTTCTGAGGCCTATGAGCTTGTTGAGG